>NZ_KQ970395.1:68528-73003 GCF_001579105.1 Weissella sp. DD23
TAATCGCCGTAGTGGTAAGGCTGATTTTGACGAGTCAAATATGAGTGCACTGAGTGGCCCATTTCGTGAACTAAAGTGCTCAAATTGTTCAGGTTATCAACCCAGTTCAGCAAAATGAATGGATTTGTATCATATGAACCGCCCGAGTAGGCTCCTGAACGCTTGCCCTTATTCTCAATGACATCAATCCAACGATTATCAAAGGCTGTATTGACAACTTCCAGATAATCTTCGCCCAATGGTGCCAACGCCTTCAATGCTTCAGCCTGGGCAGATTCGTAATCAATCGTAAAGTCAGGTTCGCCCAAAATTGGGGTATACAAATCGTATGAGTGCAATTCGTCCAAGCCCAACAATTGCTTTCGGAGGGCAACGTAACGATGCAACAACGGCAACGCTTCATTTACTTCCGCCACCAATGTATCGTACACCACTTCTGGCACATGGTTACCAGCTAAAGCAGCTTCACGCGCATTATCATAGTTGTGAACCGCCGCCATAAAGTTATGACCCTTCACGTGACTGGCAATCAAAGATGCAAAGGTATTTTCAAGTGAGACATATGACTTGTAGAACGTTTGGAAAGCATTTCGACGTACTTCCGGGTCAGTCGACTCCAATAAACGTGAATAGACACCGTTTGACAACGTCTCCAGTTCACCATCTTCGTTGGCAACAGCTTCAAACTTAATATCGGCATTATCCAACACACCAAATGTCCGTTCTGACGCCCCAAAAACATCCCCAGCAGCAGCTAACAATGCTTCTTGGTCTGGCGTTAAGACGTGACCTTGTTGCGTCAAGATGCTCTCGAAGTAATGCTTATACGCCCCCAGCTTAGGCTCTGCTTCAAAAAAGGCCGTTAATTCAGCTTCTGAAAGTGACAAAACAGCTGGATCAAAGAATGCAATGGCTGCCGAAACACGTGCTGCCAAGGCTTCAGCTCGATTGCTCAACCCTTGATAATAAGCGTTGGCTGTATCTTGGTCTGACTTCATTGAAGCATAGACATACAGCTTTTCTAAGTCACGCATCACACCCAAACCGTATTGCAACGCATTGTACAAATCTGTACCAGACGTCGTTGCTGATTGGACGAAGAAATCCGCTGACTCTAACCGATCGGCCAATTCTTCAAAGGCATCTTCCCACGCTTCATCAGAAGCAAAAATTGTCTGCAAATTCCAAGTCATTGACTCAGGCAATGCATCTCGTAATGGTAATTCTTTGGCCATTGCTCGCCACCTCATTTCAAAAATATTAGCTTTATTCTATCACTTACTGCCAACAGTATGCACGTGAGAACGTAATTCTCGACATTTTTGATTGAAATCTGCAAACCACTGTACATTTGTGACCAGACGCCAGCGGTCATTTGTTACTTGCACAACCCCCATCGACTGCCATAACACCAACAACTGCGTTAACCACAGCTTCGCAACAGCGCTAGCAGGGGTGGCCCCAAAAGCGAACCATTCAGCCCGTTCAATCACCGTTAGTAGTTGTTCAGCAGGACATGGTGCCTTCTCGAGTATTGTGATTAGCTGCGTGGCCAAAATCCAATGAGGCGTCTTTAAACCGCCCGGTAGTGGCTGCCTGATATGACAACAAATTGGAATCCCGGTGACTGTCCGATTTTGCTGATAAAGTTGTTTTTGCAGTTGCCTGATGCGCCGGTCACGACGCACAACCTGTTGCTGAATTTTCGCCAATTGCCTAATCGGATCGGAATAATCCTCCTGGCCAACATGCGTCCGGCCATCCACTGTCCACCATTCCCGCCATTGAATCCCATCTTTTCCGCGCCATAGCGCTACTTGTAGCGTCTCGTGTCGAATCCGCGCAAATTTCGCCAGTGTCGCTTGTTGTAATTTTCGTTGCTGGTAGGTTGGCCCTAGTACCCACACAACATCCAACCCAAGCTTAGCAAAACCAGCGGTACGACGCTGCACCCGTTCAGCACTGATTGGCGCACATTGAAATTCAATCGCCACTTGTCGATTGTCAAACGTTACGAGCAAGTCCGGCCGTTGTTGAATCTCAGGTAACCAAGGCTCCAACACCACTCGGCCACCAATACTTTCGAAGAAGTCAACCATCGCTAATTTACCTAGCAAATGAACTGCTGATTCACCTTCAGCTAATGCCTGACATTTTTGTAAGCTTGTATGCGCGAAGTGAGCTTGTTTAAGGCGGCCTTTTTTGACTGTCACCGGAGTCTGACACCCTGGACAAACATAATTGCATTGTTTATCAGCCTTATCCGCCGTCATTAGCCCGGTTGTGCCAAGCGTTTGTGCAATGTACATTTCATCACCTCCAACAAAGATAGACGCATGTGACCGACATTTGTCCAAAATAAAGAAAAAAGCACCACTCAGAACGAGTGATACTCTTATCAAGGTTAAATTTAGTTAGCTGGGTTTTCTTCCAACTTTTCAATATCAGCGGCTGATGGTTGTGCATCACCTTGTTCTTCAGCAAGCAATACCTTGTCGTACTTGCGAGCGAATGGGTAATACATGAATCCTGTCATCACAAGCATAACCGCTTGCCACAACGCACCTTGCCAACCACCGACAATCAAACCTGACACAATTGCGGGCGTCGTCCATGGTACATACATACCATTAAATGGTGGAATAATACCCATTGCAATCACGGCATACGTCGCGAAACCTGAAACCAATGGCGTCAAAATGAATGGGATAGCCAACAATGGGTTCAAAACCAATGGCAATCCGAACAAGATTGGTTCATTGATGTTGAACAAAGCTGGGACAATTTCCAACTTTCCAAGCGTCTTCATTTGTACTGACTTGGCACGAACCAACATAAAGATAACCAATCCGATTGTCATACCTGAACCAGTCACCGTAATGAATTGATCCATGAAGGCTTGCGTCACAATGTGCGCCCCGTTATCCAAAGTCAACTTACCAGCCTTATACAAAGCCAAGTTATCAGCATTGTTTGCCAATAGCAATGGCGTCATGATACCACCCACGATTGTGGCACCGTGAACACCGAAGAACCACAAGAACACTGGCAAGAAGGCGACAACGACAACACCCAACGGTCCATCGGTTGCGTGTTGCAATGGTGTTTGAATCGTGGCATAAATCCACTCAACCATCGTTGTATTAAAGCCAAGCTTGAAGATACCATAAATGGCTGTTGCGACCGTAACAATTGCAGCACCTGGAATCAAAGCCGTAAATGACGCCGCAACGTTAGCAGGCACTTGTTCTGGCAACTTGATGGTAAAGCCCTTCTTCATGAACCATGAATAAGACCAACCAACCAACAATCCAACGATAATGGCCACGATCATACCCTTACCACCAAGCCATGCCTTATCAATCACACCTGACACTTGCCAAACCGTTGAGACACGTTCTGGGTTCGCGATGCTAGTGACCGACTTAACTGTATCCGGTTGCAAAATGATATCGACCACAATGGCCAACATACCGGCAGGCACTGCATCGTGCCCCTCATCACGCACCCATGAGTACGCAATACCGAATACGGCAAACAATGCCATAATACCAAATGACGCGTTGTTAGCTTGCATGAAAATTGGACCTAAACCAATTTCATTTAAATAATCTTGGACCGCTTGAATTGGGAATTGTCCCAAAATCAAGAAGACCGCGCCAATCACAATGAATGGAATTGGGTAAAGCATTCCATTCTTAATTGCCGTAACCGCCTTCGTGTTAACGAATTTCATAACTGGCGGCAACAACTTTTCATTGATGAAATTATTCATGTTGTTTTCCTCTACTTATTTCGTATCGTTACTTGCATGTCATCACCAATTCTCAATTTGATTAACCTACCCCAAATCCTCTCCATTTGAGGCAATCACTTGCTGATACCACTTAAACGAGTCCTTACGATAGCGCGTGCCCGATCCTTGGCCCATGTCATCCAGGTCGACATAAATGAAGCCATAACGCTTCAACATTTCACCTGTCGAGGCCGACACAATATCAATTCCTGACCATGGTAGATAGCCAATTAGCGGAATGCCATCTAAGGCAACGGCCCGCTCCATCGCTTGGATATGCCCTTGGAAATAGGCAATGCGATAATCATCGTGCACTTCATGTTCTGGGGTCAATTCGTCATAGGCACCAAAGCCGTTTTCGACGATAAACATTGGCTTATGCCAACGATCCCACATCCAGTTCATCGCCCAACGGACGCCAACTGGATCAATTTGCCAGCCCCAATCTGACTTCTGCAAGAATGGGTTGTCACCGTGATTCGCTTCCTCATCATATTCCAACCACTCATCGCCAGTATCGGATACTGTCCAAGACATATAGTATGAAAAGGCCACATAATCCACGGTATTCTCAGCCAAAATTTTTTCATCAGCCGGTGTAATATCGATTTTGAAACCTTTGTGAGCCCAGAACTTTTTTAGCCAGTTTGGATACTGACCCGTTGCATGGACATCACCC
>NZ_KQ970395.1:73023-76380 GCF_001579105.1 Weissella sp. DD23
CTGGATTCATGGCAATCATATCACCGACCAATAATTCGCATCCCATCTCACGTGCGATTTCATGGGCCCGCTTTGTCACCAATGCGGAGGCCAATAACTCGTAGTGTGACGCTTGATACATCAGTTCTTGCGCTTCGTCTGCCTGATAATCTAGCAATCCTGAGTTTTGCAGCATTGGATGCGGATCCATCCAAGACGTTTGATTATTAATTTCATTGAAGGTCATCCAATACTTGACGCGATCCCCATAACGTAGCATCACCGTATCGGCAAACTTCAAGAAGAAATCAATGACTTGACGGTTACGGAACCCACCGTACTTCTTAACCAGATGCAACGGCATCTCGAAGTGGCTTAACGTGATGACTGGCACGATGTCATTTTCAATCATCGCATCAATCATCTTGTCATAGTAAGCCAAGCCGGCTTCATTTGGCGTTTCTTCATCCCCATTCGGGAAAATACGCGTCCATGCAATTGATGTGCGGAAAGCCTTTAAGCCCAGTTCCTTCATCAACTTAAAGTCTTGTGGATATGACTCGTAAAAATTAATTCCCCGGTGGTTCGGATAGTTACCATCTGGTAAAACTTCATCCGTTACTTCACGGGGCACCCCATTTTTGCCGGCCAACATCACATCAGCAATCGACACGCCCTTGCCATCAACATCCCAAGCGCCTTCAAGTTGATGCGCAGCAACGGCAGCTCCCCATAAGAACCCCTCAGGCATTTGGTATCCTTTAACCATTACAATTACCCCTCCAACTTTTGCACACGCTTCATCAACTCAATGAGTTCAATAGCCATGTCGCGGAACGTAATGGCATTCATCAAATGATCTTGGCCGTGAACCATATAGAGATCAACTTCTGTGTGCTCACCTTGGGCTTCCTTAGTTAGCATATCCGTTTGCACATCGTGCGCCGCTTTCAACTCTTCGTTTGCGAGCTTCAAAGCACCCTCAGCTTCATCAAACTTGCCTTCCTTCGCAAATTGAATCGCTTGGAAAGCCTGGCCCTTTGCGTTACCGCCGTGCATAATCAATCCCATAACAACTTCCATACGTGCGTCATCCATGGCTATATCCCCCCGTTGTTCGCTATTTAGTATCGTCTGATGTGATTACATCATAGCCTCGGCTGTTGCCAAAACCTTATCACCCTTCATCATGCCGTAATCCATCATGTTGATAACATCCATTGGAATGCCGGCTTCATCAGTCTTCTTCTTAACTTCATTCTTCATGTATTGCACTTGTGGCCCAAGCAACAACACATCTGGCTTTTCAGCTGAAGCTAATTCACTGTCAATATCTGCCGTTGACTTCGCGAAAATCTTGTAGTCCTTACCGGCTGCCTTTGCTGCATCTTGCATCCGTTGTACCAACATTGACGTTGACATACCTGCGGCGCACGCTAACATAATTACCTTATCTGCCATGTTTAAATCCTCTACTTTTCTTTATAGTGTCACACCTTGTGAGGTGATGACTTGCTTATACCACTCAAACGAATCCTTGCGTAAACGTTCGCCAGAACCTTCACCCATATCATCTAAATCAACATACACGTAGCCGTAACGCTTACTCATTTCACCGGTTCCCGCTGAAACAATATCAATTGGTCCCCACGACAAGTAGCCAATGACTGGGATTCCATCGTTAACAATTGCCTTTTCCATTTCAGCAATATGGGCCTTCAAATAATCAATCCGATATTGATCATGTACCTGGCCATCAACCACTTCGTCATAGGCCCCAAAACCATTTTCGACAATCATCAACGGCAGACCTGGGTACAAATCATTCAGCTCGTTCAACGTATAACGCAGGCCTTGTGGATCAATCGCCCAACCCCAATCTGAGACCTGCACCTCAGGATTTGGCACAATTTCAAAGCCGTGCGTCTCTTCAAATTCCGTATAACCAGCTGACGTTGCTTTAACAACGAACGAGTTATAGTACGAAATTGCCAGATAATCAACTGTACCAGCTTGTAAGACAGCACGATCCTCGTCAGTAATGTCCGGTCGGAAGCCTGTTCGATCTGCAAAGGCTTCAAATTCGGCCGGATATGCGCCACGGACGTGCACGTCTGAGAACCAGTCGCGTGCTTGGCGGGCTTTTTGGACCGCCAAATTATCGGCTGGCTTTGGTGACGCTGGGTATAGCGGCGCCACATTCAACATGCCCCCAATCATAAATTCTGGGTTAATCGCATGTCCAATTGCGACGGCCTTTGCACTCGCAACGAGCTCATAGTGCCCAGCTTGCACCATTGCGGCAAGTTTTTCTTCCGTTGGTGTGCCCTCTGGAAAACGCAACCCTGAATTGGTCCAAATCATGAACTCGCTCATCGCTTCATCGACCAAATTCGCCTGATTTGAAATCTCATTATGCGTCATCCAATATTTCACCTTATCCTGATAACGGTTAAAGACGGTCTCCGCATACGTCACAAAGAAATCAATCACACGCCGATCTGACCAGCCCCCATAAGCTTCAACCAGATGATATGGCATCTCAAAGTGATTTAACGTCACCACCGGTTCAATCCCAAGTCGATTCATTTCGTCAAACAAATCATCGTAAAATTGTAGCCCCTCTTCATTCGGTTGCGCATCATCACCATTCGGAAAAATACGCGTCCAAGCAATCGATGTTCGAAAGGCCTTAAAGCCCATTTCTGCCATCAACGCCAAATCTGTTTTGTACGACTCATAAAAGTAGATCCCGTGATGATTTGGATAATTCAATCCGGCAATCACGCCGTCAGTAATTTGACGTGGCTGGTTATGTGCCCCAGCAGTTAAAATATCTGCAATTGACACGCCCTTGCCACCGACATTCCAGGCTCCTTCGGCTTGGTGCGCAGCAATGGCACCACCCCACAAGAAGTCACTATCTAATTTAAGTCCCATGTTATCCCCCGTACGCCGTTTTTAGTTCAACAAAGCCGGCTGTCAGAATAGTGCGTATCGCCTGCTTCGTTGTAACAACTATATTACAGTTATATTTTGTAAAAGTTTCGAATAATGAGAACTATATGTGAAAGTGGCGGGTTCTAGTCTGTGAATAAGGTGGGAGTATTTACAAAAATCAGGCTTTTCACTTGGGCAATGAAAGCGTTTTCTTCCGCTAGCGATTTTAATTATCATTGCACGAAAAAAGCCGAACCGACATTTCTGTCGATCCGGCTTTTATTAAAAACACTATTACTTAAAGAATGACAAAACTTGCGTTAAACCATTCTCACCAAAAATTGTGCGGCCATGTTCAGCAAGTACTTCAGCTGCCACTGGCGTAACATCACCGTATTCGCGAGCCACAGCCGTAATATCTTGGACGCCTGCCTGTGA
>NZ_KQ970395.1:76647-77716 GCF_001579105.1 Weissella sp. DD23
AATTGCTTCAAAGTCTTTAAACTTCAAAATAACTTGACGACGACCCTGCTTATCACGCGCCAATTCGCGTGCAGTATTAACCATCTGGTCGGCAGCCCGTGACTCAGCTGCGGCACGTTGCTGGCGTGCTTGTGGCTTTTTCTTAGCCCCGTCACCGTCATTATCTAACAATTGCTCTAATAATCTATCAGAAACATCATCGTTTACATCACCAGCATCACGATTGCCAAACATTGAGTTGATAACACCATCCATCATGGCCTTATCCCCAATATTCTTAGAGATGAACAACTCCAAGCCGTTACGGTTTGGCAATACTTGGAAGGTAACCGCCTCATTATTTTCGAAATCATGCTCGACATCAACTTCTTCCAAGATATTGTAGAAGAAACGTTCAATTTCTTCTTGGTTGCCCAGCAAGTCAATCACTGAAATACTGCGCTCAGCGAGATCATCGTTGGTCACCACCACTCGAATTGTATCCTCGTTAATGCGTTCCATTTCCATTATGGGCACCCCTTTCCTTCCCAGTCCGCGGGAATCTAGCTTTGCTTACTATTATACCAAATTTCCGAAATAATAGTCGATATATTAGCATTAACCACGTGCGTTCTAGGTGTGCTAACCCACCCATTACGTTTCCTACCGCACCCCAGTATAAACGAACGTGACATGATGGGGTAAAAAAAGACCATCGGAATGGCCCTTTTATGTATGGTGGATATGTTTACTTTACAGATCAGCCAAAGCTGTTGCTCGGGCCAACTCAGCTTGTCGCACCTCGTGTGGCAAGAATCGACGAATTTCGTCTTCATTATACCCAACCTGCATCCGCTTCTCATCAATCATCAAGGGACGCTTCAGTAAGGCTGGTTGCTTTTGAATCATTTCAATTAGTTCACCCAACGATAAGTCGTCCAATGAAATATCTAATTCAGAAAAAAGTTTTGACCGGGTTGAGATAATTTCTTCGGTACCATCTTCCGTCATGCGCAAGATGTTCTTAATCTCATCTCGTGTCAATGGCTCTTTGAAAACATTACGCTCTTTATAGGGAATTGCGTTTGCT
>NZ_KQ970395.1:77736-82500 GCF_001579105.1 Weissella sp. DD23
AGCCATGCGCGCGCTTTGCGGCATGATGTACAACTAGGTGATGTATATAACGTGACCATATTTGCCCCCTTTCGGCTACTACGGTGTTACTGCTACCTATGGCTACAATTATAGCCGTCTAGTTGTGAACATGTAACCCCTATTTTTACGAAAAATTGCGAATAAATTACAGTGCTATGACAGTCACAATGTGCTGTCCTTGACCATTTATTAAAAAATGATTAAGAAAAATTCGTATCAGGCCTGCTAGCTTTTATAGTAAGTTGTTACGATCTATGTAGGCATTGATATGCAGATTATATCGTGTCAAATGTTTTGCTTATACAACCTAGGTATCAAAAGATTTTATGAATAGCCTATGAAAAAAGCTGGCCGATTGTCATATTCGGTCAGCTTTTTTATTAATTCACATTCTTGCGTGGTACCGATTCGTCGGCCATTGCCAGCAGTTTCTGCTTTAATTCCGTTTCCATCTCCTGCATCTTCACTTCTGCATCGGCCCGCTTTTGACGGCCATCACGCTGAATTTGCATGGTTTCTTCAATGGTTTCAATCAGATTAGCTTGGGTATTTTGTAAGGTTTCAATATCAATAACCCCACGTTCATTTTCCTTTGCAGTCTCAACAGCACTTTGTTTCAACATCTCGGAATTCGCTTGGAGCAATTGATTAGTCGTATCTGCTACCGCGCGTTGGGCCGCCACAGCATTCTTTTGCTTCAACAAAGTTAACGCAATGGCAACTTGGTTCTTCCATAATGGAATAGCTGTTGAAATCGACGATTGAATCTTTTCGGCCAATACTTGATTGGTTGATTGAATCAGACGAATTTGCGGTGCTTGTTGCAAGGCAACTTGACGCGTTAACTTCAAATCATTGCTGCGCTTCTCTAAACGTTGTTCAAACTGCACCAAGTCCTGCACCTTTTGGGCATCTAATTGATCACCTGACGCTTGCGCAACTTCCCGGGCAGCGGGTAATTCGCGATTACGAACATCACTTAACTTCATTTCAGCACCTGCAATATAAACATTAAGTTGCTTGAAGAAATCTAAGTTTTGTTGGAACAAACCGTCAAGCATTTTGTTATCAGCTAACAAAGTCTCTTTATGGCGATCAAGGCGTGCCGCAACATTATCAACCTGGGCACCAATCTTCTGATATTTGGCAGTGACTTCATAAATTGACTTCTGAACCCGCTTAAAGACGCGTGCAAAGAAGCCTTGCTTCTCTGGAATCAATTCATTGGGATTCGCTTCACTCAAATTCCCCATCAATTCCGTCAGTGCATCCCCAATTGGACCAACATCTTGATTTTGCACCCGATCCAAAACGCCCTGTGAAAAATCCGTTAAATTCTTTTGGGCATCAGAGCCATAAGTCAAAACAGAATCTGTGGCAGACATATCAAGGGTTTGTGCCAACTGTAATGCCTTGGCTTTTTCGTCAGACGTCAACGTATCTGTTAACTCGGGGGTCGTTGCTTCAGGTGTTTTTACTAACTCTTCCGTCATGTTTATTTCCTCATTGTTCGTTTTGCAGTATCCAATTGATCTTGCAAAGATGTAATATCATCACGCGTGATACGGCGATAATCTTGCTGGATTTGATCAGCCAATTGGCGCAACACATCTCGGGCAGCTGCTAATTGTTGTTTATCAGATTCATCAATCATTTCATGGCTAATAATGTCATGATACGTCATCAAAATCTTTTCCATATTAGGTAAATGTGTATAAACAAAATCGTCTGCGTCCGTCAGCTGCGTTGGATCATCTGCGAGTTCCTTCACCACACCACGAGCGTACCGAATCACTTCGGTTTCGGTCGCAATCTTGCGTAGCCCATTCGTTTCAGTCAGTAGCTGTTCAACATGCGTCACACTGTCGTTTGTGCGATTAAACACGGCTTTAAATACCGTTAAATCCCGTTTGTTCAACCCTTGACCGTTAATTTTTAATTTGGTCTGAGTCGTTAATTTAGTTGGCGCTTTAACATGGCCCACTAGCACTTGGCGCGCACCAATCACGGCCACCGTCAGCACAATTTGTAGCAACCAGCTCACCCCTGAAAAAGACCAGGTCGCTGCAATTAATGCGAGTGGCAAAATCCAGCGCAAGACCGTTTTTGGTGCGACAAAAATTGCTACCAGCAGTCCAGCCGTTAAGGCCGAACTAGCTGCTGCTTGGACGGGCGAAATTGCACCGACACCAATAAACAGCGCCAGAATGGTCAGCCACTTGCCACGCCGTAATTCCTTTTTTGATAGTTTTTCTAAATCAAACATCTTTATTCCCCTCGTCGGTTCTAGATTTTATTATACGGCTATTAATATCGCTCTGTATAGCATTTTTACATCGCACCCGTGATATCACAAAAAGCCCTTAGCGACGCACATCGCTAAGGGCTACTCGTTGACTATTTAACTTTAACATTATTCGTAACGGTTTGATGCACTGTCTTGCTAGTAAACCGTGTCGTCACCTGATAGTCACCCGGTTGATACGTGTGTTGATCCAGCGTCATAGCTGCCGTGACATTAGGCGCCAATTGCTTACCCTGTACCGCTGCCTGATGTACCACGTGTCCCCTGGCATCTTTCACGGTTTGCGTCACTTTCACCTGATTAATAAACTGGTTCGCCTTATTATTGATACCAATACCAATTTGATGACCCATCGTCCGTGCTTGTAGATTAACCTTCGCCACTTTTTTTACGTGACCCGTGTGCAGCACAACTCCTAAGACATAGGCATAGCGATTTGCTAACATTTGCTGTTGGCTACGTTGCCGTTGCGCCGTCACTTCTTGAAAGTGGAGACCACCAGCGATTACCCCGTTCCCCATTGTCTTTGGCAACCGGACCTTGACGGTCAAGTAACGGGTCTGACCAGCAGATAATTTCATTTTCTGGGTACCTGTCGCTAATTTTTCAAACCCTAGTCGCGGGTTAATTGCCTGACCAACAGTGCGATCATAGACAACATCACCAAGCGGATTTGTCCGCGCCGGTTCGGGAATCATGCGAACCGTTTTCGTCGTCTGCGTTAAATTTTTAACCTGCATTTTCAGGACAACCACTTGTCCCGGGTGCGTCTTCAAATCGTAGTAATGCGCCGTTTTATCAAGTTGTGCTTTCATTGGTTGTGGTGTCACCGCAAATGGCAACCCATCTGCCGAAACCGAAGGGGCGAAAAGCCCTAATGTTAGGACCAAGCCTAACAAAATTCGTCGTTTTTTCATCTTACTTATTCCCAACCGTATCTAAAACGGTCCACGTTAAATCTGCCGTGTAGTCACCTTGTTGCGCACTACCACCTGGAATAGCCAGCTTGACGGCCTGATCCACATCCCGACCGTCAGTTTGACCTAAATCAGATTGGCCACCAAAAACCGCCAACCAAGTACCGGGTATGTTTGCTTGGTTTGTTGTCATAATCGTTGCGCTTTGACCAAATGCCACCGTTTGCTTGTCAACAACGTTCCCCGTCAATTTTCCTGGCGTAGTGGCCATTTTAGCATTATCAAACGATAATGATGCCCCCTGCAACGGCTTGCCCGTGGTCTTGTTTTTCAACGCTGACGTCGCCAATTGGAGCGTCCAGCCACCCGCTTGTGCCCGCAAGTCAGATACTTGCGCGTAAACAGGTGCAATCAATGTACTGTGTGCATCATCAGCAAACTTTTGTGCACTCGCAGCATACGTTGTCGATTGCCCTGAAATTTTTTGCTTTCCAAAATCCAAAGTCGAGGCATAGTCGACCGTCAAGATGCCTGATTGTTCCTTCCCCACTGGCGTATCCGTCCCTGGAATCAACGGATTTACCGGCTTGGCATAATCGGGATCAAATGGATTCAATGGTTTGTTAACCAACGGTGCATAGGTCACAATAACGGTATCTTTATCACCCAACTTACCAGTGACCGTTGCGATATCTGGCTTATAGCCCACAATATCCGGTGAGGTCACACTATAATCATCCCCGTCAT
The DNA here is from genome assembly GCF_001579105.1 of Weissella sp. DD23. Classification (NCBI taxonomy): domain Bacteria; kingdom Bacillati; phylum Bacillota; class Bacilli; order Lactobacillales; family Lactobacillaceae; genus Weissella; species Weissella sp. DD23. The sequence goes on from NZ_KQ970395.1 coordinate 81,727, forward strand.
ATCCCGACTTTGTGACCGAGTCAAAATAGGTCCCCAGCTGCGTGGCATATTGATACTTAATCGTCACCTTGTTTTTCTTTTCATACGTTAAATCAAAGTGATTCGTATCATCATCACTGTTGGCAATCGTAAACTGTTGATAATTTTTGCGGTTATCACCCGTAAAATCGTAGCCAGCTACTTTAGGTGCAACATACACAAAGTTAGGATCAAATTTGGTCGTCTTGCTTGCCGCATCAACATCAGCATCACTTTGCACCACCGTAACCGTATTTCCCACCACCGCTGGCTTCTGGGCTGGATTAAAGACTGGCGCTTTAAAATCGCTCGCATCAACCGTCGTTTTGGCGGCGACACCGTTAAAGGTTGCTTGGACGGTTCCATACTTCACGCTAAACGTCTTCATATTGACGGACATGGTTGAGGTTTCATTACCCGTTGAACCAAAGACAGAGAACCCCATGTTACGGGCCACTGTCACTGTTTGTGTCCAAGTCTTGCCGTACCCAGTTATCGTGATATTACCAACCACTTGACGACCGTCACTTGAAACTGACACGGGTGCCCAAGCAAAGCCGACATCATCACCACCACGACTTAGACTGACGTTTTGCGCTTGGTCGTTGCTACCGATGGTTTGTAGTTTACCCGCACTATCAGTGTGTCGGAATGACGCATATTGCTTCGAATTAACACCTAGCGACGTTCCGATGTTCGAATCACCCATATCCGAGTTGTAGTAAAAATCAATTCCCCAGAATATCGCATTTGAGA
>NZ_KQ970395.1:82815-83620 GCF_001579105.1 Weissella sp. DD23
ATGATCTTGATTAGTCCCTTTCTCATTAGTTTTGCTCACTTTCTTACTCATCATCACGACGGCGCTTCCATAGAATGAACCAGAACACTGTAATCAAGACTGCTAGTAGTACAGCTAACAAACTCCACCAATTAAAGGCATCCTTTGTAACCGTAAAGTCCGCCTTGTTGTATTGCGTTGCCTCTGATCCCGTAATCGTGAATGTCTTTTCAAAATGCCAGCGGTGGGCAAACTTTGTCGTCTTAGCGGCATCCGTAAATTGATAGCCACCTTGATCATCTTTTTGACCATATGCTGTTAAATCTAGGACATACTTGCCTGGCTTCATCGCAGCGCCGTTTGCATACGCGATTGCCAGGTCAAAATTTGAATTTGGCGCCATTTGCTGATCCGTATTCGTTTGTGATAATACCGTCTTATCACTGTCGGCCTTTTTAATGATAGCGACCGTTGTAAAGTCGTTAATATACTTTGCCAATGGATTTTGCAAATTAGCCTTAATCACATTACGGGCGTTCACTTGACCAGCAGCCACTGTATGCAACTGCAAACCAGACCGTTGAATTTGATTAAATGTAAACGGTGTGTCTTTTTGTTGTCGCATCAGAACGGCAATTTGGAAGGCATAGACATTTTTCACCGCCATGCCGGCACTGGCTGCCTGGGCATGTTGTTGTGAATCCTTGTCGCGGAAAGTGAAAGCGCCCGACGAAATACCCGTTAGACCGGCTTGCGGTACTGTGACATGCGCTGTTACCTCCTTGGTTTCACGTGCCGCTAGCGTCACATCTTGTGGTACCGTAAT
>NZ_KQ970395.1:83968-92127 GCF_001579105.1 Weissella sp. DD23
GTGGTACCGTAATCATGTCCTGGGTCTTGGCTGTTAGCGTTGGGTCTAATTTCTTTTGATCCCCCTCATAATCAACTTCACCACCACCATTCGTTGTTGCCGTTGTCACATCAGCATTCACCGTGACGGCGTGATCCGTATTATTTGTATACTTAAGTTTTAAATCCTGGGTCGCACCTGGATTAACCATCAAATCAAAATAGCCCGCCTTTTTTGCAAGCTGGTTCTCTGGTAATTCCGGTACCACTGAAAAGGTGTAGACGCTTGCCTCTGTCGTCTGACTACCACCAACAAGTAGACCAAGTGTTGCCAACACTGTTAGGCCTAAAATTTTACCAATTTTCATTTTCTCTGTTTCCCCTCTTGATATGTAAAATCCCACAAACGTCATCGTTTGTGGGACTAATGTCTTTTTCGCCAAAACGACGATTCAAATATGTGATTTTACTAGTCAACGCTACCGGCTGGACGTTCTGCCAACGTCCATTCCAATGTTGACGTGTATGCTGCGGCACGCTTTGTCGTCGCACCTGGCACCGCCAATGAGATTGATGAATCTGCTGACTTATCATCCCCAAATCGGTCAACCCACGTTCCTTGACCTTGGTTAGCTGCTGCATCAACAATTGACTTTGATACACCAGGTGTCAACGTGAACTTTGGTGACAACTTACCTGGTGTTCCCGCCGTTGTGCTCGAGCTGGCAACCAAGTTAGCATTGTTAAATGTCATCGTTGCCCCAGTCAAATCATTCTTGCCGTCGTTAAACTGTCCCAATTGCTTAACTGACAAGTTCCAGCCGGCATCAGTTCCACGGTTATCTGTTACTTGAACATAGTTAGAACCCGTGTGTCCATCTGCAAACTTTTGTGCAGCAGCTGTATAAGTTTGATCAGTTGATGCGATCTTTTGTGTCCCAAAATCTAGGCTTGAGGCAAAATCGATTGAAAGTGGTCCAGCCGTACCAGGATTTGGATCCGTTCCATCAGGATTCTCAGGCTTTGAAGGCGCTGGGTTATCTGGATTGTCAGGGTCGATTGGTGCCGTTGGATCCGTAGTTGCTTCAAATGTTACCTTTGCGTTACTTGAGTATACGGCTGAGTCAGCAAATGCTGAAGGTGCCAATACACTCAATGCCAATGTAGCCGTCAAAAGTGTTGTTACTGTCTTCTTTGTCATTCTTCTTTCCCCATTCTTCGTGACAAGTACTTTGTTGAAAACGTCCTCCTGTTTTCGACACCTTTATCATAACCGGTGGGGTCTAATTACAAAATGTAATAATTTTTCTCAAAAAAGAAAAAGCGTGCAAATGCACGCTATGACTGACTATTCAGCAATTCCAAGTTGCTCGAACCGGGTCGCAAACTTCTGTGCTTTCAGTTCAGAAAGGCGCGTCCGCAATTGTTCAAGTTCTTTGACATTTGGTAAATGTTGCCAATCAAATCGATAACGACTATCCACATCGGTCAACATGGCATCTGAAATCACCAAGTCGACGTCGTCTTCGAAACGATTGGTAAACACAATATTAAACTCCGCCATTCCCGCAATCATTCGCTTCAAAATGACTTCTAATGCCGGGCGATAGGTAATATCGATATCGACTTTAATCGGCGGAAAAATGACGGCAGGCTCAAAATGAGCCACAAACGCTGTAAAGAGATAACTAAAAAATAACTCTTCTGCGTCACGAACCGGTTGCTTAACAAGCGGCGCTATCTCACGACTGACATTGAGTGCCATCTCAACCAAGACTGGATACATCCGGTAGGCCTCACGTAAATCAAACCGGCGACGATGACCACTATCACGGGCATACAATTCGAATGTCAGGACCGGTGCAAATAAATCACGTTTGATTTTTTTTGCACTTGCTGCCGACATTGACGCATTAAAATATTGTTCATGGTACTGCCCAATCACACCAACAATGGCGGTTAGTCGTTGTTGTAACGTCGGTGTCAAATTGCCGAACCAATCAGTTTCTCCAACAATATTTAACGCATACAAATAAAATAGGGTTTCACGGGCCTCGTCGATAGCCTGTGCCTCATTAATCGTATCGTGCGTTAATGAATCAGCAACCATCTTTTGAATCAACGCCTGCGTTAACGCATCCATTTGATCATTTGGGCGTAAGACATTATCCAAATTGTGTGGATCGACGAAATGCCCCGTACGCACACGTAATGCCGCAATCGTATAGTAAAAGCGCAATGCAATTCGCTTTGAATCACGAATATACGACTTCGGCATAATCGCAGCCGCTAACCGATCAATCCCAGCATCTGCTTGGATTTTCAGGTCCTCACCATACGGAAACTCACGATCTCCAAAAAAGCGCAGCGCGAGTCGATAAAAAAAGACCCGGATGGCCGATTCGTCGCCCGTAAAGCGGTACTCATCATCAATCCCAATACCAAGTGGCGCCAGATGTTTCACCACATAGCGCTTAATATTGCGGGTTGTGCTGACCGTTGTCAAAAAACGTTCCGCAAAATCTTCGTATGACGTAATTGTTTCAAAAAACACTTCTTTAATAAACGTCCAATAAAGTGATTCGCGTAAATACACCAACATCACAGCGTCCGTATTAACGTGACGCGACATCGGCATGTGCAACATTTTATCGTCTTGTTGTACTGACAACAACGGTTCTTCTTCATCATCGTAAATTGTCATTAAATCCTCAGCTAACTGGTGTGCAACTGTGATGGTTAAATACTTTGACCACCCCAGCGCTTCGCCCACCGTTTTAACTGAAATATCGGCTGTCAGTTGCTCTCTCAAAAACGCTAACAGCTCGATTTTTTCATTCTCTTTCTTCTCCAGCATCCACTGCATTACTTGGCATCCTCCCTTAAAAATGCCTCATACCACACCTATTATTATATGTGGTTAAGTAATTATCCGCGTGCTTATTTTTTACCATTTTTGCGATTTAGAAAAAAAACAGTCGTTGATGCATTGTTGTAGCAAATTTGTAGCAAATGGTTTGGTATTTGTAGCAAATTTACGGTAAATCACGGTAAAAACAGCCTAAACAAAAACAAAGAAAAACCCCGTCATATCAGCGCTTAAGCCGGTAAAACGGGGTTTTTAAATATTAATAAGAATGCCGCTGACAGGAATCGAACCTGCACGGGATTGCTCCCACACCGACCTGAACGGTGCGCGTCTGCCTGTTCCGCCACAACGGCATATCAATAACAGTAATAACTATACCAGATTATTAGCCATTATTGAATACTTTTATTAAAAGACCTGCTTTGAGAAGGCTGCAAAACTATATTGTTTGCGCATCAAACCGTATAGTGAATTACTGCTCTCGTATTGGCGTAGCGGGAAATCTTCCTTTGCTTGCCAATTTTCCCAATCAGTCTTCATGTTCCACGTTGACAACATCACAATTTGATGTGAATTATCGTTTCGTTGCAACAAATAAGAACTAATAAAGCCCGGCTCTGTCATGCCTTCTTCATACGCTTGGTAACGTCGAATAAAATTATCACGCTCCATATCATTTAACGTGATAAACGTGAAATTCATCCAACCACGCAAGTCGCTGGTATCACCACGTTCAGCCAGAATTTCATACGTGGTTGGCATCGCAAAAATTGACTTCTTATTAGTGGTCTTTTCAAGCAACTGGTAGCGTTCCTTGTCTTCTTCATCTACTGTTAGCAGTAATTTGTGATCAAGGTGTTGGTTGCGGACGTCTTGTAAAACAGTTCGAGACCCAAACGTTACATGTAAATACTCTGTCATATTTTTATCCTCCATGATCGTTCCCCTAGTACAGTTACTATTATAGTCACTTATCATGAAGAATGCGCTGACAAACTATTGTTTTTTAGTGGATTTCAGGTCCATTTTGATTTGCATCGTATGCCGCAATATCAACGGACGTTGCATCCTTAATTGCCACACTCTCAACCAAGCGCCCTTGTTCCACTGAATCCAATGCCAAACCACCGAAGTTATTCTTCTTGCGTAATTGCATCTTATCAGCAAGCAACGACTTAGACGTTGCCTTGATATACCAGGTACCTGCATTCGTCTCAACCGGCATGTCAAACCATCGTTGATATGGGGCATCGTTGTTAACAATGTTAATTGTGAAACTCGTTTCCATTGTAATGTCCAACGGATCATTGTAAGGACTGATACCATCTTCAGCTGCTAGTAAAACCACTTGTGTCTTGGGATCAAAATTATTCATCAAACGATTCATCGCATAATCATCTAGTTCAATATACATCACATTTACCTCGACTTTCTATTGTCATCATAGAATATTTATCAGCTTAACTGTGAAAAAAAGGGCCGGCCAACAATGGCCAGCCCAATTTCATTAGTTGTTACCTTCAGCTTGTTGACGGGCAATGTAGCCACGTGAAGTTGTTTGTGCGAAAGGTCCATTTACCATTTGCATACGCATACGCAAGTTTTGTTGCACGTTTTGGTTAATCGTTTGTGCGACCAATGGTGTGACATCAGCAGGCACTTCTGAGTCTACCTTCGTACGGATTTGACGAATCAATTGGTAGAAGTCCTTACCCTTACGCATCACCAATTCATTTTCAGCAGCTTCGAAAGCGAAGTGTGCGTCATCCGTGTCCTTGTTGTACACAAAGTCCATGAATTGTGATGTCACAGCGTCGTTCTCGTAGTTATCTTCTTCACCTTGCCAAAGGCTTGCCGTCTCCGTCAAGTATGCTTCAACGTCAGCTGGATCGATGTAAACTTCCTTCAAATTAACCATGAATGCCATGTGCAAAATCCTCTTTCGTCCGTTTTTATATTAAATCTACTTACTATTTACAAGTATTAGTTTATCTAATTGTACCGCTTCTTGCACTGAGAAAGGGAGTGCCAAAGACACCTTTTGTGTTGCATTTTCGAAACACCAGGTATATGCAAAAAACGGCATCGAAATGCCGTTTTACCTTAATGATGCAAAGCCATACTAATTAAGCTAATGGCCGCAACGCTATTATTTAGCATATGTGTCAACATCGAATACTGAATCTGCTTAGTCTTCTTGTACACAACCGCCAACGCAACCCCCATAAGTGAATACTGGATCATTGGTAAAAATTGGAATTGTTGAAAGACGTGAAAGTACCCAAAAAGGACACCAGAAAGCACCACATTCAGCCACCACGGTCCATCTTTAAAAAAATAATTTAAGACGACACCACGGAAAATAAGTTCCTCGACCAACGGTGCTACTACAACAGCCAACAGAATGACAAATAGCAGCGAGGCACCACCAGCCTTAGCCATTGATTCTAACGCGGCCTGATTCGTCGCCGTCACCCGACCACCTGTAAATACATATTGCAGCAGGCCTGACACAGCCCCAGCGCCTAAAATCATCAGGTAACCCTTACCGACCCAACCAATTTTTTCACTTCTAAATGGATGAAAACCCGTTTTAGGCGCTTTTTTTCGCACCGCAAACAGCATCACTAACACCGTAATTGTCGTAAATACAGCCACAAAGAACAGCATCAACAGAATTGGTAAGATATTATTTTTGGACACGTGGAGCATACTTGCAGCACCACGGTTAGCAAACATGCCCGACACTTGAATGGCAAAATCCAGGATGATACCGACCACAATCCAAATCAAACCGTTACCGATATTGCGAAGTGTTTCCTTTTTCATGCTAATCGTCATCCTCCTTTTTCGGGCGCAAGGCCATTGTTAAAAGTGTCATCAACACCGTCACTGCCACAAAGGCCAAAATGAACACGATGATTGACAGCCAAAGTGGCCACATAAACGTTTTCGCTACGTACGCTAACCCGATGAACAGCACCATGACAACGGCACTGGCACCAACCTGAATTGCTAATCCCATTTTTACTTAAAGTCCTTCAGTACGTATTTTTCAAGAATTTCTGCAATTGCACCTTCGTTATTTGTACGCTCAGTGACAACCGCAGCGGCCTCTTGCACCGCCGGAATACCATTGGCAACACTAACCCCCAAGCCAACCGCTGTCAACATTTTGAGGTCATTATTATTATCCCCAGCTGCGATAATCTCATCACGCTGAATACCCAGTTTTTCACCAAGCAACAACGAAGCTGACCCCTTATCAACACCCTTCGTATTAAATTCAACATATCGTGAAGATGAAAACGTTGCTTCAACAGCATCCGCACCAACCGCAGCTAAGACAGCATCCCGAATCTGTTCACGCACCGCTTGATCAGGATGTTCAAAGATAACTTTCATAACGGGCTGTTCGTTCGCCAAGAAAGCCAAATCATCGCTTGCCATCAATTCGTAAGGCACCCCACGTTCAGCCATATACTGTTTATCAGTTGGTGAAATATTGTAAATAAACAATGTGTCAACCGTATAAATATGAACGTCGACCTGGTCATTAACCAAACCTGCCCGGAAAATTTGTGCAGCTAATTCGCGGTCCATGCCCCGTGTCAAAAGTACTTGATTGTCCTTATTTTCAACAATTGCTGCCCCATTATATGAAATTACGTACTGGCCCGCTTGGTCATACAACCCCAACGTCTTCAGCAACGCTTGTACCGAGTTAAAGGAACGACCGGTGTTTGGCACGAACTTAAAGCCATGAGCCACAGCCGTCTTGATTGCCGCCAAATTGTCCGCGTGTACCGTACCGTCATCATTTAATAGCGTTTCATCTAAATCAGAAACCAACATTTTGTAAACCATTTTAAATACCCCCTATTATTCCAATAGTCATTGTATCAAAGAACGACTGCAATTCGGCCGTTTTATTAGAAATATGTCTTTTTCTCAAAATTTTGTTTATGTGGTTAAACGTTATTACTTGCTGTCCCAAATACGGTACAGGTATAATTAGCTTACCAAAGGAACATAGGAGAGTATATTATGCGTAGTTTTATGAACGAATTCCGTGATTTTATTATGCGCGGAAATGTGATGGATTTGGCAGTTGCCTTTATTATGGGAGCTGCTTTCCAAACTGTTGTTAAGTCAGTTGTTGATGATTTGATTATGCCACTTGTTGGTATCGTAACTGGATCAATTTCATTTTCTGCTATCGTTTGGCACATCGGGTCAGCCGACATCAAGATTGGGGCCTTTATCTCAACTTTGATTACGTTCTTGTTGACAAGTTTTGCAGTCTTCCTCATCTTGAAGGGTGTTCGTAAGGCACAAGCTTTGACAAGCAAGGAAGTTGAAGAAGAAGAGGAAACGGTTCTTGAAACTGAATTGGGCGTTTTGCAAGAAATCCGTGATGCTTTGGCAACAAAGAAGGACTAATTCCGAACGTTGAATTTCGTCACACAATAGACACATACATTTAACTTTAAAACAAACGCCTGTCTACCGCGGTTTTAGCCGGTATGGCAGACGTTTTTTATTTGTCAAGCCGTTGATATAATTTCAAAATTTGGCTAAGATAGTTAACAGCAAATCAAACACAATTGCGTGGTTTGATAATATAAAGATACAAAATTCTGAAGGAAGAAGGACTACCATGGTGATTATCACGGCAGGTATGATTGGTGTTGGTAAGACGACATTGACTGATTTGATTGCAAAGCATTTGGGGACGCAAGCATTCTTTGAACCCGTTGGGGAAAACCCAGTGTTACCACTTTACTACGCTGATCCAAAGCAATATGGATTCCTATTGCAAATTTACTTCTTGAACAAGCGCTTTGCGATGATTAAGAAGGCCTTGACCGACGACAACAATGTCCTTGATCGTTCAATTTACGAAGATGCCCTCTTCACACAAGAAAACCACCGCGAAGGAAATATCTCTGATGCTGAGTTGGATGTCTATATGACCTTGTTAAACAACATGATGTCTGAAATCCAAACTATGCAAAAGGGACGTCCTGATTTGATGGTATTCGCCGACGCTGACTTTGATACGATTTTGTACCGTATTAAGAAGCGTGGTCGTGATTATGAACAATTTGAAGATAACGACGAGCTTCGTAGTTACTACTTCAAGATGTGGAGCGCTTACCAAAAGTGGTACGAAGAGTACGATGCTTCACCTAAGATTAAAATTGACTTGCAACAATATGACTTGGAAGAAGCTGACAACCGCCAAGCTGTCTTAGACATCATTGACGCACGTCTTGCTGAACTTGACGCAACTGTTAAGTAATCGCTAA
>NZ_KQ970395.1:92314-94727 GCF_001579105.1 Weissella sp. DD23
ATGTGGGTGCGTTTTTAGTTAGATGTTGTATGAGCCGATGAAGTTCGGCATAAAGTTGACTTCATCAACCGTTTCAATTTGGACGTTCTTACCTGGTGCGGGCGCTGCCACATATTGACCGCCTCCAATGTAAATCGCAACGTGCCATGAAGCCCCATGACCACCCCAGAATAATAAATCACCCGGTTGTGCAACCGCCATTACGTCAGCCTTGGTTCGAACATCAGTTGTTGCCACGTAAGATTCTTCCGAAACTGTGTAAGAAGGCAATGATAAGCCAGCATCTTGGTATACCCAGGCAGCTAAGCCAGAGCAATCAAAACCGGCAGGTGTTTTACCACCCCAAACGTAAGTAATACCCTGCCCGGCGTACTTCAAGGCGGCTGTCACAATCGTTTGGCGCTGGGTAGCCGTTAAACTACCACTAACTACGTCTGTTTCGTCACCTGGATTAACTGGCAACACGGCAGTTGGCGTTGCGCTTGGCACCGTGTTATCCACCGTCGTGTCAACCGGTGTCGTTGGTGCAACTGAACTAGCGACTGCAGATGATCCCGCTGCAGACGATGACGCTGCAACTGAAGTTGACGTCGACGTGTCTGTCGCGCTCGAAACCACAATCGTTGGCGCTGACGATGGCATTGACGGTGTCTCCACGACAATATCCTCACCCATGGCATCTGCAACTTCCGCAGCTAAGGCCGTCTGATAATCGTCAGCTGTCACTTCTGATACAGATGTTGCGGCATCTGAAGCAATCGTAACCGGCGATGTCACTTCAGACACCGGCGCCGTGTCGCGTGGGACGAAAATAATTTGACCGACTTGCAACATCGTTAAATCAACGTCTGGATTAAGCGCGATAATTGTCTCGACCGGTACACCGATTGTTGTTGCAATGTTCCCTAATGTATCACCGTCTTGAACTGTATAGCGTGTTGCATCAGCCGGACTGGCAGTTGCCGTGGTTGCTTCTGAAACCACAGCCTGCTCGGCCGGCGTGGCTGGTGCACTTGATACCATTGTGCTAGTTTCAGAGGCACTTGGTGCCGTGTAAACATATGATGCAGTCACCGGCGCCGTTGACTGCAAAACGTCATCTGCCACAGACAATGACGTTGGCGTATCTACCTCGCTAGTTGCTGCAATCTCTGCATGACTGTTGGTTTCAAGTACTGGTGCCAATGATGGTTCAACCGGAATTTCATCTGCCACAGCTTCAAATTGTGGCGTAGTTGACGTTGACTGTGCCCTAACAATATCTGACTTCTTCGTAACGCCTCGGTGCGCCGACTTTAATTTTTCAGCATCATTGGCTGTCGACACCCGCTTAACGTGCTTGGTGTCCTGCGTCATATTAGCTAGTTGATCAACGGCTGATTGAACCATTGGTACTTGTGTCGTCGCAACCACACCTAAGGCGCCCGCGACCCCTGCGATAATTGCTTTTGTTGGTGTTTGTCCCATACAAACAACTCCTCCCGTGAAAAATGACTTTATTTACTTACTAAAAATAAAATAATTAAGAAACTCTTAAATAATTTTTGTACGTATCTATCATACCGTATTTCAAGCGCCATTTTTACGAACAAACGTTCTGTTCGGGAACTCTTCACATTTTCACCAACCAGCATTATCAAGATGCAATTTATATTGGTTAGTTCACCCTACAGTACGTAACATCTGTCACACCCAGTCGCACTCATTGCTACAATAAAAAAGCGCCTACCCAAGCAAACCTGTCACAGGATCGCTTACATGGAGACGCTTAGCAATATACCAACTACATATTAGTTAACATATTTTTGGTTATTAACAATTTACAAAAAAATCACTTTTTAAAGACTAATCCGTTACTGCAAAGGGAACATACGTGCGGCTTTTACCGCACGATGCCACCCTTGGTAAGCTGATTTCATTTCCGTTTGACGATCAGCCATTGGTTGCTTGATATCAGATGCAGTAACATCTGGCAATTGTGCCAAATTCTCCCAGAAGCCAACCCCAAGTCCAGCCAAATAAGCAGCACCAAGGGCCGTTGTTTCAAGTTGTTCTGGACGTCGCACTGGCACGTTAATTAAATCTGCTTGGAATTGATGCAAATAATCATTAGCTGCAGCGCCACCATCAATCACCAAATTAGCAACCTTCAAGTTCGTGTCTTGCTCCATGGCTTCCAACACATCACGCGTTTGATAAGCTAAGGACTCGAGTGTGGCGCGGACAACATCCCCCTTGCTCGTGGCACGGGTCAAACCAAACATGGCCCCACGTGTATTTTGGTCCCAGTAAGGCGCACCAAGGCCCGTGAAGGCCGGCACTAAGAAAATTGGTTCTGGATGTTGCTCACGTGCTAACGTCGCTAAGTCAGCCGTTTCCTTGGCACTATTAATCAATTCTAGGCCATCACGTA
>NZ_KQ970395.1:94747-96115 GCF_001579105.1 Weissella sp. DD23
AAAGACAGACCCTTCTAATGCATAGGTAACTTCTCCATTCAAGCTGTAGCCAATGGTTGTCAACAAACCATGCTGCGACGTTGAAATGTCCGTGCCAGTGTTCATCACAATAAATGAACCCGTCCCAAAGGTATTCTTCACATCCCCTGGTGTAAACGCCTTATGACCAAAGAGCGCTGCTTGTTGGTCACCGGCAATACCAGCAATTGGCACTTGAATACCGAAAAAGGCATAATCAGCCGTATACCCAAACAATCCCGAAGAGTCTTTCACATCTGGCAACATGCTTGCTGGAATATTAAACTTCTCTAACAACTCCGTATCCCATGATAGGGTGTGGATGTTAAACAGCATCGTGCGTGAGGCATTTGAATAGTCCGTTGCATGCACAGCCCCATTCGTCAGCTTATACAATAGCCAAGAATCGATTGTCCCAAACAACAAATCGCCCGCTTCAGCTCGGTCGCGAGCACCCGGCACATTGTCGAGCAACCACATAATCTTCGTGGCTGAGAAATAGGCGTCAATCCACAAACCTGTCTTCTCATAAACAAAATCAGTTAATCCGGCTGCTTTTAACGATTCAGCAATCGCATCACTTTGCTTTGATTGCCACACAACGGCTGGTGCAATTGGTTCACCCGTAAATCGATCCCAAATAACCGTTGTTTCACGTTGGTTTGTTAGACCGATACCGGCAACTTTATAAGGTGGCACATTGGCCTGAATCACCACTTCAGCCATCACTTGACGCGCATGGTCCCAAATAATCTCCGCATCGTGTTCAACCCAGCCTGGTTGCTTAAAAATTTGTGGCAACTCTTTTTGTGCTGTTGCCACGGCCTTACCATCTGCGTCAAACAAAATCGCGCGAGTACTTGTCGTCCCTTGATCCAACGCCATAATATATTGATCAGCCATACATAGCTCCTAATTATCGTTTTATATCTAACATATTCCCAACAATATGCGAAAAAAGAGGAGTGGTATTTAAATACCACTCCTCTTATTGTACGCAATTACTTTTCAGAACGCAAAGTACCACCGTCCATAAAACGGTCCGCACGCATTTCGTTCACAATCACCTTAATCGCCTCACGTGGGGCACCAGTGTTCTTTTCAACTGCTGCCGTAATATCAGCCATCATTCCCTTTAGTTGCTCATCTGAGCGACCTTCAACCAGTTCTACGTGTACAAAAGGCATTATTCTTTCCTCGTCTCTTCTTTATTACTTATTTAATAGCTTATCAGCCTCGGCATCCAAATTCAATGCATCCGTAATTTGTGCCTGTGCGGCTAACCGTTCACGCCTGATTTGGCTTTGCAAATCTTCGTTCCAGAAATTGTTCGATACGTTAACCGTGTTA
>NZ_KQ970395.1:96176-97585 GCF_001579105.1 Weissella sp. DD23
CGTCTGGGTCTACTGATTTCGTCAAACGTTCCATTTCAGTCAACTCATACCGTGACAATACCATCATCAGCGTTGAGTTCGGCTCACGCGTGTAGGCACCAACAGATGGCAGAATCGTAATACCGCGAATCAAATCTTCTTGCAAGGCCTTGGTCACTTCGTCGGCTCGACGGGTGACGATAAAGGCCGTCAGCTTTTGGTGACGGGTGTGAATCGAATCAACAGCCACTGACGTCGCGTAGATACCAATGATTGTGTACATGGCATTTTGCCAACCAATGAATGAACCCGCAATAACCACGACAAACCCATTAATAAAGAGATTGATAAATCCAATCGACTTTCCGGTTGTCTTCTGTACAATCATGGCAACAATATCCATACCACCAGTTGAGAAGCCCAACTTAAAAGTGATACCAATTGCCACACCCAATAGCAATCCACCAAACAAGCCAGCCAGAATTGGCTCATGTGCCACTAACGTCTGTTTCGGTAAGACAATCTGCATAAACGACGCGAAGAAATTATTCAAAAATGATAGGATCGTAAATTCGCGTCCTGCATAAATCCATCCGGCAATTGCAAGCGGAATATTAACCGCCATGATAATCGCACCAACTTCAACATGAATGCCGAAAACTGCTTTAAAGAATAAACTAAGCAGTTGTGCAACTCCATTAAATCCACCAGAGAAGATGTTATTTGGAATGAAGAAATTATTCATTGAAATCGCCACCAATACTGATGCCGTTACAAATACAATGGCCTTCAAACCATACTCACGTACACGTGCTAATGTCACAAGTGCCGCCTCCTTTTATGTCTTTTCAAAGCGGCCGTTGGATACCCAAATTTCCACTTTATTTCGTCCCTATATTATCACACACATTTTACACTTACACCACAGCAAATGTCAGGTTTTCTCACTAGTTACGCGCAACAAGAAAGCAACCCCTAATCAACCAAAAAACTCCCCTCTATCCAGTCATAAAACCAAACAGAGGGGAGCTTATTATTTAATCATTTAATGATGCTAAGTAACGAATACTCTTTTCCTCATCAAAGTCCTTTTCAGACTTTGAAATAACGATTGATGCAGCTGAATTACCAACAACGTTAACAACCGTTCGGCCCATATCAACCAATCGGTCAATACCAGCAATGAATGCCAAGCCTTGCACCGGCACGCCAATCGTTGACACCGTGGCCAGCAAGACAACGAATGAGGCACCTGGTACACCAGCCATTCCCTTTGAGGTAATCATCAAGACCACCAGCAAAGTCAACTGATGTTCAATCGTCAAGTGAATGCCATAAGCCTGTGCCATGAATAATGCACCCAGCGCTTGATAAATAGCCGATCCATCTAGGTTAAACGTGTACCCCGTTGGCACAACGAATGATACAAC
>NZ_KQ970395.1:97640-101418 GCF_001579105.1 Weissella sp. DD23
CGAACTTTTCCATCTTTGACACAATACGTGGCAACGTTGCTTCTGATGAGGCCGTTGTAAAAGCCAAGATAATCTCTTCTTTTAATACCTTAATCAAGGTAAAGACGTTGACACCAAAGATGTGCAACACCGCACCCAAAACAACCAAAATAAAGAAAATCATCGTTGCATAGGCAATAAAGATAAAGAAGCCTAATGATCCAAGTGAGCTAACCCCCATCTGAGCTACCGTCGCCCCAATCAATGCACCGACACCAATTGGTGCAACTTGCATGACCCAGTTTGTGACTTTAAACATCACTTCAGCAACCGCATCCAAAAAGTCGACAATGATTTGTCCCTTTGGCCCAATGGCAGCCGTTCCTAATCCAAAGAAAACAGAGAAGAAAATAACCTGCAACATCTTATCATTGGCCAACGATCCGAAGAAGTTCGTTGGAATAATGTCCATAACTGTCGACCAGACACCATGGTCACCCGCCGCTTTGGCCGTCGACAAGTACGAACTGATGTTAGATGCTTGCAAATTATGAATATCCACATGCGCCCCTGGTTGGAACACATTTCCGGCAATCATACCAATTAAAATCGCCACAGTTGATAACAATTCAAAGTAGATAATTGTTTTACCACCGATGCGGCCTAATTTATGCATGTCACCCATCTTCGCAATTCCGGCGGTCAAACTTGTCAAAACAATTGGTAACACGACCATTTGAATTAGACCGATGAACATCGTCCCGATATTTTGCATCGCGGTAATCGCCGTCTTATTTTGATAGAAGATAACACCCAAAATAATACCAACGACAAGGCCAAACAAGATGCGCCAACCGAGACCAACACTATGCTTTTCTTTCTTGGTCTTTTTTTCAACCATGAATACTCTACCTATCCCTAACTTTTAAAAATAACACTTGTTCTAGTTTACACTATTTCATAATAAAAAAAAGACTTATTTATGAGTCGAACGCTCATAAATTAATCATTATCTAATGAAACGTTTTACCTAAATAACAGAAAAAGGCTGATTCCAAATGGAATCAGCCTTTTCGAAGCTTAATGACGAAATGTCATTAGGCACGGCGTGCTTCGCGGATACGAGCAGCCTTACCGTGCAATGCACGCAAGTAGTACAACTTAGCGCGACGTACACGACCGTGACGAGTCACTTCAATCTTATCAACACGTGGTGAGTGCAATGGGAAAGTACGCTCAACACCAACACCGTTAGAAATCTTACGAACAGTGTAAGTAGCTTGGATACCAGTACCCTTACGCTTGATAACAACACCTTCAAACAATTGCACACGCTCACGTGAACCTTCAACGATTCGAGCGTATACACGAACTGAATCACCGGCACGGAACTCAGGAATGTCCGTACGCAATTGATCAGCAACCAACTTTTCTAGCAAAGCGTTTTGACGCATATCAAATCTCCTAGTCGATAATCGATACACCACCCGGCCAGCGGATTATCGGGTTTATTTTTGGTGAATAAAACACCAGAAATAATAATATCATCTCTGGTGTTTATAAACAAGTCTTTATATTTCGTTTGCTTCTTCCGCTTTGATTTCCTTTAACAACTGACGCTCTTCTTTAGTAAAGTCATAATCAGTTAGCAAATCAGGCCGGCGCAAGTATGTCCGCCGCAATGCTTCTTTGCGCTTCCATGTCGCAATGTTAGCGTGGTGCCCTGACATCAAGACATCTGGCACCTTCATCCCCCGGAAATCAGCCGGCCGCGTATACTGTGGGTACTCCAATAAGCCCGTTGAAAACGAATCATCAACGGCTGACATTTGGTCACCCAAAGCCTCATCAAGCAAGCGCACCGTCGCATCAATCACGACCATCGCCCCCAGTTCACCACCAGTAAGCACAAAATCACCCAACGAAATTTCGTCAGTCACAAGATTACGAATTCGTTCATCATAGCCCTCGTAGTGACCAGCGATAAAGGTCAAGTGTTCTTCTTGGGCTAATTCTTCAGCCATCGCTTGATTGAAGGTTTTACCAGCCGGATCCATTAGAATCACACGCCCACGTGAACCAGCTTCCGCCTCAATCGCATCCATTGCGTCAAAGATTGGCTGTGGCATCAGCAACATGCCTTGGCCGCCACCGTAAATTTCATCATCAACCTTGTTGTGCTTATTATCAGTATAATCGCGAAAGTCAGTGACCTGAAAGTCAACTAGGCCCCGTTCAATCGTTTTACCAATAATTGATTCACGCATCGGCGTAAACATATTTGGGAATAGACTTAATACATCAATGCGCATGGTTAAATTTCCTCTAACATATCAACCTTGGCTACCCCAGCATCCAAGTCGATTTCCGTGACAACATTTTCAATATATGGAATGAACAAATCATCCTGGCCCTTAGCCTTAACCACCCACGCATCATTGGCAGGCAATTCCATAATTTCAGCAACCTTGCCCAAAACTTGACCAGTTGCATTATCAATGACATCTAAGCCCACAATTTCATGGTAGTAAAATTCATCTTCTGCTAAATCTTGTAGTGCCTCTTCAGGCACCATCAAATCGTGCGTCTTGTATTGCTCAACCAAATTGATATTTTGCAAATCCTTAAATGACAACAACACAAATTGCTTGTGATTACGCACCGTTGCAATCTCAACTTCAACAGGTGACTTGCCATCAATAATCAACTTATTTCCCTTTGCAAAACGCTCTTCTGGAAAGTCAGTCGTGGCGATGACACGGACTTCACCACGAATGCCGTGGGTGTTCACAATTGTGCCTACTTTATACAAAGCCATATTTTTTGTATCCTCTTAAGTTTATTCAGTTTCACGCGTATCGTGAAAAATTTCAGTTAATTTGCTAACTTCTAGTATACCGTAAATATTGTCCAACTAAACAAGAATTATCTGAGTAACTTTGATACACTTAAGGCATCAAGATTGGGGGATAAAAACATGAGTATTACTGTCTATATGGTTCGACACGGGCAAACCTATTTAAACAAATATCGACGCATGCAAGGCTGGACAAATGCACCGCTAACCGAAAAAGGAATCGCGGACGGCCAGGCAGCCGGCGAACGGTTACGCTATGTGCATTTTGATGGGGCCTATTCGTCTGATTTAGCGCGGGCCGCTGAGACAGCGCGGTTTGTTTTAGACGCGAACCTCACCTCAGACAGCCAAGACTTGGTCGAGTTACCCGACTTCCGAGAACAATTTTTCGGTTCGTTCGATGGTCTGACAGGGGTTGAAGCTGGTGAAGCCCTCGCCGGCGTACTTGGCTTACCTGCCGATACAACCTATGGCGATTTAATCGGATCACTTGACGGTGATCAACTGATGGATGCCTTTCGTCAAGCTGACCCAGCCGGGGACGCTGAAGATAGCCAGATGTTCTGGTCGCGCCTAAATAACGGGTTAGACACCTTGCTAACAAAGCATCAAGATGGTGATCGCGTTCTACTAGTCGTCCATGGAATCTTACTGATTAATTTGGTTAATCGCTTTGCCGGGGATGCTTACAAGGGTATTGAACCAGAAAACGGTTCCATTACGACTTGGCAACTTGATGAAAACGGTTTGCAGCTGGAAACCTTCAACGATACAACCGCTGTATGGTAACAAAAAAAGAAGCACCGCGGTGCTTCTTTTTTATGCCTAAACATCATCGTCGTCATGATGTTTGGGGTGCGCTTGGTCTGCTTTGTATGACTGATACGCTTTATAGCTCAAATAACCTACGATAATGATCGCAAGTGCTAATAAAATTCGGAA
>NZ_KQ970395.1:101438-102199 GCF_001579105.1 Weissella sp. DD23
GCATCAACCATCGCATCATTCGTTTGCACCGTTACCCAGCCGTGCTTCAAACGTGCTTGCGCTTCCATGTAGGCAATCGTTTGGTCATTAATTGACGCGTTAATTTTATTATTTGCTTCCGCTTCAGCATTCGCTGCTGTAATCTTGGCATCGGCGTCAGCCTTAGCCTGCGTTTCCTTCGTCTTAGCTTCTAGTTCGGCCTTCTTATTATCTTGACCAGCCTTAATAATGTCATCAATTGACTTTTGGGTTTGTTCATCAATTGACGGCGTTCCAAATGACAAATCTTCGACAACAAAGCCGTATGGTTCAGCGGCTTGTTGGAAACTCTTCAAAATACCAGCTTGCGCCTTAGTTGAATCTGTTCCAACCACTTCGAGCAACGTAAACTTTGCCATTGATTCACGTGAGGCCTTTTGCAATTTTTGCGCTAGCCAGCCGGTTTCAATGGCATGGATATCTGCAGAACCGAACTTCTTATAGATTGCCACCGCTTTCGATGGATCAACGTGGTATGAATAACTAATTTTGACGTCCGTTTTCTTACCATCCGATGTTGCCACTGCAACTCGTTGCTTAATCGATTGTGTCTTAATCGGATACTGCGTGACATAGTCTAGTCCCACGAAGTGAATCCCTTGTGACAATGCCTTATCACGGACACCGCCAGAAATCGCATACCGAATCCCGACATTTCCATTTTCCACGCGATCAAAAAACTTGAACCCACCCAAGATGGCTAAAATGACAACAACAACCCC
>NZ_KQ970395.1:102219-113294 GCF_001579105.1 Weissella sp. DD23
TAAAAGAAATTTTTAGTTACAAGAAACAGTTTATCGTACTTTTGCAGTCCTGAACAGAGGAAAAAAATAAGTCGTTACAACCAACTTGGCTATAACGACTTCATCTTGTTACTTTTTAAATTCACGGCGCGCTTGCACCCGCGCGACAATTATCGAGGCTGCAATCGCCACCACCAATAAACTCACAATCACAATTAACGAAGCTATGTTTGAGATTTCGAATGACCACCCAAACATATTACCACCTTCATTAATCAACATCTTCGCGCCGATAAATGCCAGCACAATTGCCAACGCATACTTAATGTAACGGAACATCGGCAATAATTTCGATAAGGCAAAGTATAGCGAACGTAGCCCCATGATGGCGAAAATGTTCGACGTCACGACGATAAACGTATCCGTCGTCACTGCTAAAACCGCTGGAATTGAATCAACAGCAAACAATAAATCTGAGGCTTCGATAAAAATCAAAGCGATTAAAAATTGTGTTGCATACCGTTTGCCATTTTCCTTCACGATAAAATGAGGCTCGGTAACGTCATCCTTAATCGGCAAAACCTTGCGTAGCCACTTAATAATTGGGCTGTCATCCAAATTTTGATTGGCCTCTTTTTCAAACAGCATTTTCAGCCCCGTATAAACCAAGAAAATACCGAAAATATACATTAGCCACTCAAAACGATGCAGCAAGGCCGCCCCACCTAAAATAAAGAGCACACGCATCACCAAGGCACCGAAGACACCCCAGAACAAAATCCGGTGTTGGTACTTTGATGCGATGCCAAAAAAGCTAAAGACCAAGATGAAGATAAACAAATTATCTACACTTAGTGATTCTTCCAATAGATATCCCGTTACGAAATCTATCGCATGATTAGCCCCTGCAAATAGCCAAATACCAACGGCAAAGACAAAGGCCAACCCTACCCAGATACCAGTCATTAATAACGACTTTTTGAATGATGGTGTCACATTTTCTTTATTAAAGACACCCAAATCCAGCGCCAGCATGACCACCACAAAGGCAAAAAATGCGACCCAGATCCATAAACTAACTTCCATGAATGTTTAGCTTCTTTCTATTAAGGTTAATAGACATAACCCGTCTACTTTCAATATGCAATGATAGTCATCTCAGTCACAAAATGCAAACACTAGCCCTAGTTCGTAACGCGACTATAACCATTTCACCGCAGAAAAAAGAGCCAACCCGGATAGGTTGGCTCTTTTAAGAAATTCAAAACTGAATACCCAAATTACTTTGAGAACTTAGCTTCGTGGAACTTCTTCATGATGCCTGCGTTAGACAACAAGTTCTTTACAGTATCTGATGGTTGAGCACCGTTGTTCAACCATGACAATACCAATTCTTCGTTCAACTTAACTTCGGCAGGCTCAACCAATGGGTTGTACGTACCAACAGTTTCGATGAATCGACCATCACGTGGTGAACGTGAGTCAGCAACTACCACACGGTAGAATGGGCGCTTCTTTGAACCCATGCGCTTCAAACGAATCTTAACAGCCATGTTTATTTTCCTCCAGTTGTTTTTCTACAAGTAATAATATACCAAATAACCAACTGCCTGTAAAGTGTTTTTCCTTTACACGTTGAAAATTATTCAAATGCAACGTTTTTAGCGGGGTTTTGGTATATTATCGCTCACATAAGTTTATATTTTAGCGCATTCCTAACAAAAACAAAACCAGAATGACGAATTCTGGTTTTGCTAAGTTAGTTTAATTTGTTCACATAGTTGTTTATAGGCCACCGTCTGATGTAAGTTTTGGTAAGCTTGACCAACATTGACTTTAGTCGTTTCTTTTGTGATTGGATTATAAACCAATCGATCGTAACCGGAAATAATGGACACGACTGCTAACACCTCATCCGTGGCTGCAATCATAACATCGGTATCACCATTTCCCTGCCCCCTTATAATCAGAGTTTGACCGATTGGTAGTTCGATATCACTCGCTAACATAATCAAAGCCATACGCTCTTCAACCGTTAAATGGGTAATAGCCGGATCAGCCGTCATCTTACTGACTTGACTCATCGTAGCTGATTGCGTCGTTTGATTTTTGGCGTGCTGGCGAGCCTGTTCAGATGCTGTACGTGATGCTGAAATTTCTTTGGCAACCGATAACGAACGGGCCACCGCCGCATCTTCAACTTGACGCTGATGTGTCCAAACTTGCATCGTCAGTGCCACACCTAATAAACCAATAATAAAACCAAAACCGGTAAACGTCAGTATCCGCTTATGTCGTTGTCTCATTAAGCGCCTACCTCCATCTTACTCAGCTACAACTGGTTCCGCAGTAACCTTCGTCGTCGACACAGTCGTGACGATATGCGTATCCCGTTGCGCGAGCGACTGTTCGGCGTTAGCTGTCGTCTCCAACGCCGTAACTAAACCTGCTAACAAAAGCAACCCAAAAACCAATACCAACAACTTTGCCGTGATGCGTGTTCGCTTCATTCTCGTTACTCGTGATTCCATACGTCATATCCTCCTTAAATGTGTCCTTTTCTTATTGTTACATTTAGTTTACAACAAGTTATCGAATATTACTTTAAACAAAAGTTAAGGTCACGTCAAGAATATATGAAGTTTTGAAAACGCTTACAGAAAAAAGAACTCACTCACTGTTCGTACC
The DNA here is from genome assembly GCF_001579105.1 of Weissella sp. DD23. NCBI lineage: Bacteria > Bacillati > Bacillota > Bacilli > Lactobacillales > Lactobacillaceae > Weissella > Weissella sp. DD23. Next base: position 104,887 of record NZ_KQ970395.1, read on the forward strand.
AAAGTTTTCCAACAGCAAATGAGTTCCTCTTATGGACAAAGAGCCCGAACAAGTCACCGTCGCGACTATTCAGGCTCTTTGCATATTGTGATCACAACAAGTGAAACGCCCCCGTGCACAGGCTTGTTTCGATGCTAGCAGGTGATCGATGGTTATATTATGGCGGGTTAACTTGAGGAATTTGTTAAAAATCTGTAAATTAAAAACGCCATTCACAATCGAATGACGCTTTTAAGCTTATTTTTGCTTACGCTTCGCTAACATTTGTTCACGGAGCATTGCAACTTTATCGGCCTTTGACACAGCACCTTTCTTTTCTGACTGGTACTTAACGTTCATAGCCTTTGTCTTATCATCTAGTAAATAACGACCCATAATTTTAACGACGCTTCTTCTTGTTTTTTTGAATCTTGCGAGCCATTTGCTTCATCGCCATGTTAGCCATCTTGCCTTTAATACCGCCGCCCATTCCAGGGAAGCCACCAGGCATACCGGGCATGTTGCCACCACCCATCGCATTCATCATTTGCTCCATACCGCCCATGTTACCATTCATCATCCCGCTCATCATCTTCTTCATCTCGTTGAATTGCTTGATCATGCGGTTAACTTCGACAATTGGACGTCCGGCACCCGCTGCCAAACGGCGACGGCGTGACGGATTCAGCAAATCTGGATTTTCACGTTCGGCTGGTGTCATTGACATCACAATGGCCTTCAAATGGGCCATATCCTTTGGATCAACCTTAACGTTAGCCAAGGCTGGATTATTTGCCATCCCTGGAATCATCTTCAATAAATCTTCAATTGGGCCCATATTTTGTACTTGGTCCATTTGATCAATGAAGTCATTGAAGTCAAATGTGTTTGACTTCATCTTTTCCATCGTCTCAGCAGCTTGCTTCTCATCAAAGTCCTTTTGGGCCTTCTCAATCAACGTTAGCAAGTCACCCATACCCAAGATACGGCTAGCCATACGGTCTGGATAGAAAATATCCAAATCCGTCATCTTTTCACCTTGTCCGACGAACTTAATTGGCTTACCCGTTACAGCACGAATTGACAAAGCTGCTCCACCACGGGTATCACCATCCAACTTAGTCAGGACGACACCGGTAACGTCTAACCGCTCATTAAAGCCTTCAGCCGTTTCAACAGCGTTTTGTCCAGTCATGGCATCGACAACCAGTAGGATTTCATCTGGTTGTGCAATTTCCTTAACATCAGCCAATTCTTGCATTAAGGCTTCGTCAATTTGTAGACGACCAGCCGCGTCAATGAAGACATAGTCTGACTTCAATTCCGCTGCCTTAGCTAACCCTTGGCGAACAATATCACGTGGGTCTGCATCAGTCCCCATCTCAAAGACCGGCACATCAATTTGCTCACCCAATGTCTTCAACTGATCAATGGCCGCTGGACGATAAACGTCGGCCGCAATCATCAATGGTCGGGCGTTCTGCTCAGACTTCAACTTCAAGGCCAGCTTACCAGCCGTCGTCGTCTTACCAGCACCTTGCAAACCAACCATCATGATAACCGTTGGAATCTTGTCAGAAACGTTCAATGGCACCTCTGACTCACCCATCATCGCCGTCAATTCATCGTTAACGATTGAGACGATTTGTTGGGCAGGATTCAATCCTTCCAACACCTTGGCACCAGCCGCCTTTTCACGAACGTTACGGACAAAGTCCTTAACAACCGTAAAGTTAACGTCGGCTTCCAACAATGCCAAACGAATCTCACGCATCGTCTCGCGTAAGTCCGCATCTGTCACCTTCCCCTTACGACGCAACCCGCTCAATGCGTTTTGCAATCGCTCAGTCAAACCTTCAAAGGCCATGCTTTACTCCTCTTCTAATGTCACCAGACGTTCAGCTAATCGCGTTAGCTCAGCGTCATTGGGATACTTTTCTTGAATATAATCATTTAATTGTGCGGCCACACTTTGTCGTTGCAAATAATCTGCAAACAAGTGGAGCTTTGCTTCGTAATCTTCCAATAACTGGGTACTACGCTTTAAATTATCATACACGGCTTGGCGTGATACCTCAAATTCTTCGGCAATTTCGCCAAGTGAGTAATCATCCGCGTAGTACAATTGCAAGTAATCATTTTGCTTTGACGTCAGTAACGGTTGATAGAAATCAAACAAGGCATTCAAGCGCGTGTTTTTCTCTAATTCCATTACTTGTCATCTCCAATCAATAGGCTACCAAACAAGCTCTTAGCGAAATCATCCGCATCAAATGGCTGTAAGTCACCAACCTGTTCACCCAAACCAACCCACTTAACTGGCAGGTGTAGCTCGTTACGAATTGGCAAGATAATACCACCCTTGGCAGTTCCGTCAAGTTTCGTCAAAACAATTCCCGTCACATCTGTCGAGTCCTTAAACAGACGTGCTTGTTGGAGCGCGTTCTGACCAGTAGTTGCATCCAAAGCCAACAACACTTCCTGCGGTTCGTTTGGCAGCTCACGCGTAATAATACGCTTCATCTTCGCCAATTCTTGCATCAAATTAACATTATTTTGCAAACGGCCAGCCGTATCGACGAAGAGAATATCCGCGTTAGTTTCAATCGCCGTCTTCACACCGTCATAGACCACCGATGCTGGGTCAGCGTTAGCAGCGCCAGCCACAACCGGAATACCATTGCGCTCACCCCAGGCTTGCAATTGTTGCGTGGCACCGGCACGGAACGTGTCCGCCGCCGCTAGCACAACCTGCTTACCTTCAGCCTTGTATCGTGCTGACATCTTACCGATTGTCGTTGTCTTACCAACCCCATTAACCCCAACAAACAAAATCACTGTTGGTCCCTCAGGTGCAAAATGCATTGACGCATCTTCGTTAACGCCTTGGCTACGGTAGTGTTCAACCAACTTATCAATAATGACGCGTGAAATGTCAGCCTTGCTTTTCGCATTTTGTAGCTTAACTTCATTGCGCAACTCATCCGTTAATTGCAACGCTGTTTGCGCGCCAACATCGGCACCAATCAGTGTTTCTTCAAGTTCTTCAAAGAAATCCTCATCAACTGAGCGGAAGTTCGCCATAAACGCATTCCAACGTTCAGACCACGTCTTCCGTGTTTTCGTCAAACCTTCATCCAAGTTCGTCTCTGATGTTACCGCTGTTTCTGTTTCTGTTTCTGTTTCTGTTTCTGTTTCTGTTTCTGTTTCTGTTTCTACAGTCTCAACAACTTCAGCAACTGGTGCAACGTCCTCGGCAGCGATATGGCTTGGTACTTGAATTTCAACTGCCTCACCAGGTGTTGGTTGTAACACTTCCGCGGCGAGAACTGTTGGTTCAACAGGTGCCTCGCTATTTTCCCATGTCTGTGGGTAAAGCACTTCCACAACAACCTTTGGCGCTGCTGGCTTTTTCTTAAAAAAATCAAACAATCCCATTGTTTTATCCCCATTAATTTTCTGATGTCATCTCATCGAGTGCCATCAAGTTTACTGAAACCATCGTTGAAACACCTGGTTCTTGCATTGTCACCCCATACAGAACGTCGGCATTTGTCATTGTTCCCTTACGGTGCGTAATTACAATAAACTGTGTCCGATCATTCACATCATGCAAATAACGTGAGAATCGATCAACGTTCGCTTCATCCAACGCCGCTTCAGTCTCATCAAGTACCGCAAATGGTACGGGCCGGACCTCCAAAATAGCAAAAAGCAAGCTGATTGCTGTCAACGCCTTTTCACCACCCGACAACAAACTCATTTGTTGGAATTTTTTGCCAGGTGGCTGGGCCTTAATATCAACCCCAGTTGTTAGCAAATTCGTCGGATCCGTCAGTTCTAACTTTGCCTGACCGCCCCCAAACATCTTAACGAAAATGCCAGCAAAATGTTCTGCAACAGCGGCAAACGTTTCCTTGAAGCGGGTTTCGACTTCTTCATCCATTTCCGACATCGTTTGGCGTAAGTTATCCCGGGCCGCAACCAGGTCATCTTGTTGCTGCGTCAAGAAATCAAAACGTTCTTTCACTTCCACATATTCATCAATCGCCGTTAAATTAACGTTGCCAATTTCTGACAAAGTCACCTTCAACGCCTGTAATTCCGTTCGGATATCTGCAATTGGCATTACCGACAGCTGCGACTTGGCGTATTCGAACGACGTATCATATGTTTCTTCCAAAGTCCGTTCACCGGCTTGAATGGCACTACGTAATTCACCCTGTCGACCGCTCAAACGGCTCAAATTTGTCATCGCTTCAGTTTGTGCTTCTTGCGCTTGCACAAGCTCGCCTTCAGCTAAGGCGATTTCTTGTCGCAATTCCTCTAACTCAGTTGCCAAATCTGTCAACTCGTCTTCGGTTGCTTCCTTATCCGCCAACGTACCAGTTAAGTCGTTAGCCAGTCGTTGTTGGACATCACCCTGATCCGCCGTCAAATCAGTCATCTGCTGCTGATAAGCTGCTAAGCGCTGTTCTTCCGCCTGAATTTGTTCCACAACATCTTCGTGACGAACAGAAGCCGCTTGCACATTAGCTTGAGCTGTGGCGAGTTGTGCTTGCAAAGCCGTCAATTCTTGATCAACTGTCGCCATTTTGTCGCTCAACGTCGTTTGCTCAGCCAATAAACTCGTTAACTGGGCCTGCTGGGCTGCTTGTTGCTCAGACAACGTCGCAATGTCGTGCTGATTGTCAGCCACCAATGACGCATGGTCAACCGTACCTGATGATGACACACTGAATTCATATGTTAAGGCCGACTTTTCTTTTTGTGCTTGGGCCAAGCGTTCTTCAGCCACCTGTAATTGTGCCGTCGCTGCCTGTGCCGCTTCATTAGCCACTAATACCTGATCTTGTGCCTCGCCAAAGGCCGTCGTTGTTGCTTTCAGTTCGTCATCTAACTCACGAACCTGTCGTTCCAACTGTTCCGTCTGCGTGTGCAACGTCGCAACCTGTGCCGTCAATGATTCTACTTCACTTTGTTGTGACAACAAACCATTACCTTGATTACGACTGGCACCACCAGTCATCGACCCACCTGCGTTCATGACTTGCCCATCAAGGGTCACAATCCGAACGCGATGTTGTAAGGCGCGCGCCATGGGCACAGCCTCATCCATGTTCGTGACAATGACAGTTGTCCCGAGCAAACTTTGTACAACAGGGCGATACGCACTATCTGTCTTCACTAAATCTGCTGCGACACCAACAAAGCCAGCTTGGCCTTGGGCAGTCTGAATTTGTGCCGGTTGCAACTCACGCTTACGAATCGTTGTTAATGGCAAAAATGTCACACGTCCCAAACGGTGCTGCGTCAAATAACTAATCGCCGTCTTACCAACTTGTTCATCCGCAACAACCACGTTTTGTAAAGCACCACCCAACGCCGTTTCGATGGCCGTTTGATGCGTTGACGCAACTGAAATTAACTCAGCCAGTACACCGTGAATGCCGGGAAAATTCTCTTTGGCCTTCATGAGGTTACGCACACCTTGGAAATAACCCTCATAATTTTCAGATAGACGACTCAACGACTGCAAACGCGTTGACAGTCGCTGATCCTCTTCCATCTTGCTAAACCATTCTTGGCGGCGGGCTTGACTTTGTTCCTCTAACTGTTTACCCAACTGTTGCAAGCGCGTAAATTCAGCTTGCGCACTCGCCAAAGTGGCCGTCGTTTCAGCTACGGCGGTTTGTGCCGTTGCGACCGTGGCTTCGGCATTAGTCATTTGTAACGTTAATTGATTCTGACGTTGCGCCAACCGCTCGCTCTCAGCGTCATTCCGCTCATTTTCTTGCGCTAAGAATTGCTGTTGATTTTTAGCGGTCGTTAACAATTGCATCGTCTCAACTAAGGTTGCCCGTAATTGTTCAATATCCGTCGTTACCTGAGTCAACTGTTGGCGGGGGTGTGACGCCTGTAACGTCGCAATGTTGGCTTCTAGTGTTGTTACCTGGTCAGCCGCCGCCGTCATCGTTTCCTGACGGTTCGCCGCCGTTACGCGTAGTTCCGTCAAGCGATCTTCAACTTGGGCCAATTGTGCTTCCAGTTCACGGGTCACATTTGATCGATTGGTAGAACGCTCAGCCTGCAATTTTTGTTCCCCAACCAATTGTTCCGCACGCGTCGTCAATCGCAATAATTCAGCTTGTGCTTGTTGCTGCTTTTCTTCAGCTTCCGTCCGAGCTTGCTTCATCGCTGCTAACGCGTCAGTATGCGTCTTAACCGATTCCGCATGTGTTTCATTCTCATCCTCAGCCCGACTTAATTGGGCCTTGATATCTGCTTGCTCAGTGTACCAGTCCGTTAATTCCAAGACTAAGCGTGATTGATCTAACTGATCAAACCGTGCTTTGGTCGTCAAATACGTCTGTGCCTTTGCCGATTGCTCAGCTAATGGGGTCACGCGATTTTCCAACTCGTACAAAATATCTTGCACCCGGTTTAAGTTATCTTGCACACCAGTCAGCTCTTTTTCAGCCTTGTCCTTATTTTGTTTATACTTATAAACCCCAGCCACATCTTCAATGATTGACCGACGCTCCTCTGGTTTCGCACTGAAGATACTTTCAACACGCCCTTGTGAAATAATTGAAAAGCTTTCGCGTCCCAACCCAGAATCCATAAACAATTCATGAATATCTTTCAAGCGAACCGTTGTCCCATTAATTTGGTACTTTGAATCGCCATTCCGATATAAGGCACGCGTAATCCGAATCTCAGAGTAGTCGGAGTTCAAATAACGATCGGTATTATCGAATGTGATTGAAACTTCAGCGCGATTCAGTGGCGCACGCTGTGATGTCCCGCCGAAAATCACGTCCGACATTTTGTCACCACGTAGCCCTTTGGCGGATTGTTCACCCATTACCCAGCGAATGGCTTCGATAATATTTGATTTACCGGAACCATTTGGTCCTACAACTCCAGTGATACCTGGCATAAATTCTATCTTGGTGCGATCAGCAAATGACTTAAAGCCGCTAATCTCCAATGTTTTTAGTTTCATACCAATTCCCTAGTTTTTCGTCAATGTTTGGTATGCTGCCCGTGCAGCTACCTTTTCTGCTTCCTTTGTTGATTTTCCTTCGCCTGTTGCCAATACTTGATCATTCACGGCAACCTGCACTGTAAAAATTTGTTCATTATTTTCGACAGGTCGCTCGCCTAACTTGGTGTACGTAATTTTGACACTACCATGACGTTGCAAGTGCTCCTGCAATTTTGATTTGTAATCCACGAAACGATCGTAGAATCCTTCATCAATCTTGTTAAACATGATGTCACCTAGGAAATGCATCACGACATCTTGACCTTGATCCAAGAATAATGCACCGATAAATGCTTCCCATAAGTCTTCTAACAGTGAATCACGATTACGGGCGCCCGATAATTCCTCACCACGGCCCAATTGCACATATTGATCGAGATGCAACTCACGTGACAAAGCTGCAAACGCCCGGGTTTGGACCATCGAAATCCGCAACTCTGTCAATCGACCTTCATCCCACTCTGGGTAACGCTTAAATAGATAGACGGCGGTTGATTGTTGCATCACGGCGTCACCTAAAAATTCAAGACGTTGGTAATCATTTCCCGTGTAGTTTGGATGTTCATTAATATAATTGGCTTGCGTTAATGCCTCCTCCAACAATGACACATCGTTAAAGTGGATATTATAGGATAATGCAAGTTCTGCTTGTAGTTGTTTAAACATAAGACTTCCTTTCTAGATATACTGTTTAATTATACCAGAGAAAACCGTGTTATATTACGGTTCTTCAGAGTTTGTTAACCAGCGCACGCAAATTTTCCCAACACACAAAAATCCCAGCAACTGCTAAACCACGATGGCTACATTGCTGGGATTTATGATTAATTTTTAACTATTAGTTAAACGCGTGCGGCAATATAATCTACCGTGTCGTTGATGGTAATCAACTTTTCAGCGTCTTCGTCAGAGATTTCTGCACCAAATTCGTCTTCCATCTCCAATACCAATTCAACAAAATCAATTGAATCGGCATCGATGTCTGTCAAAAAGTTTAATTCACCAGTCACCTTAGCTGGGTCCAACTCAAAGTGGTCCGCAACTAGTTCAATGACCTTGTTTAAGATTTCTTGTCGTTCCATGATTCCGTTTCCTATTCGAATATTTAACTCTACCTAGTTTAACGCTATTCAGCGGCGCCGTCCACATCATTCTCTGGACGTGCAGCCAAATCTTCCTTGTGATCGGCAACAAACGCTTGCACCTTGGCCACCAAATCAGCTTCTAGCATTGTGTGAATTTGCTTCATCGTGTTTGCAACTGCATCTGGTCCAGCAGAACCGTGCGTCTTAACAACCGGTGCGTTAACCCCGATAACAACGGCGCCACCGTGCTGTGAGTAGTCCAACTTTGCTTGAACGCCCTTCAACGCAGGCTT
>NZ_KQ970395.1:113314-114106 GCF_001579105.1 Weissella sp. DD23
TTAAGACTACCATTCATAATCGTATCCTTAAGCAACTTCAACAATGACAAGGCCGTTCCTTCAATTGACTTCAACGTGGCATTCCCTGAGAAACCATCGGCAATCACAACATCAGCAGGTCCTTGCAAAACTTCACGTGCTTCAACATTACCCACGAAGTTCAACAAATTGTGTTCAGAACCATAACGCAACAATTGGTGCGCTTCCTTGTGGACTTGGTCACCCTTGTCTTCTTCAGTTCCGTTGTTCAACAACCCAACACGTGGGGCATCATAACCCAAGATCTCGTGTGCGTAGAATGAACCCAAAATACCGTATTGGTACAAGTGTGCCGGACGATTTTCCGCATTGGCACCCATATCCATCATCACGAAAGCATCGTGCGGACCATCAAACGCTGGCAAAGCCGTCATCAAAGCTGGACGATCAATTCCCTTGATTCGGCCAACAATGAAGATACCGGCAGCCAACAAGGCACCCGTGTTACCGGCTGAGAAAATGGCATCCGCGTCACCGTTCTTAACCGCTTGCGCGGCCAAAACTAATGAACTTTGCTTCTTGCGACGAATTGACTTCACTGGCTCATCAGCCATCGCAATGACTTCATCTGCTTGCACCAAAGTCAAGCGCTCTTCATTCTTAACGAAAGGCTTCACCTTGTCCAATTGACCAAACAACAAAAACTCTGTGTCAGGCATTTGGTCACGCGCTAGCTCAACACCAGCAACGATTGCTTCTGGGGCGTTATCCCCTCCCATTGCATCAATGGCAATCTTAAACATAATTACATTT
>NZ_KQ970395.1:114675-115336 GCF_001579105.1 Weissella sp. DD23
GCTCAGGGTCTTTGTCCCAATCCGGTTTTGACACAATTTCAATGGCTTCTTCTTGCGCCACCGTCATCATCGCCAAATCCGCAATCGGGTCACCGACGCGGAACTCTGGCACACCAGACTGACGATTGCCTAAGATGTCACCGGCACCACGTAACTCCAAATCCTTTTGTGCCAAGACAAATCCGTCCGTCGTGGCAACCATTGCTTCCATGCGATCAATACCATATTGCGTCTTTGGATCACTAATTAAGAACGTATAGGATTGGCGACTTCCTCGACCAACACGACCACGCAATTGGTGAAGTTGTGATAGTCCAAAACGATCAGCATCCAAAATAAGCATCACCGTCGAATTTGGCACATCCACACCGACTTCAATAACCGTTGTAGAAACTAACACTTGGAACTCATTTGCCTTAAAAGCCGCCATGACATCTTCTTTTTCTTGATTCGATAGCCGACCATGTAACAAACCGACCCGATACGTGGGTGCGAAATATTCCGACAACTCAGCATAGACAGCTTCGGCATTTTGGACATCGAGTGTTTCGGACTCCTCAATCAACGGCGTCACAACGTATGCCTGCGCGCCTTCCTGGAGTTGGGACCTAATAAAGGCAATTGTTTTTTCCATCTCATTACTACGCAACCAATACGTCTT
>NZ_KQ970395.1:115356-116252 GCF_001579105.1 Weissella sp. DD23
CATTACTACGCAACCAATACGTCTTAATTTGTTTACGACCGGCTGGTAATTGATCAATGATCGACACGTCCATTTCGCCGTACGCTGTGATAGCTAACGTTCGTGGAATTGGCGTGGCTGTCATCGCTAAGATATCCGGATTCATACCGATTTCTCGAAGTGTCGCGCGCTGCTGCACACCGAACCGATGCTGCTCATCGATAACCGCTAACCCAAGATTACGGAACGCAATATCAGGTTGAATCAACGCATGTGTGCCAATCAAAATATCCACTTCGCCGTTTGCAACATCTTCCAAAATTTGGCGTCGAGCCGCTGTTTTTGTTGAACCCGTTAACAACTCAACTCGCACTTTATCTGGATCAAAAAAGTTGCCAATTGTTTTAGCGTGTTGCTGGGCCAAAATTTCAGTTGGGGCCATTAAAGTTGCCTGCATCCCAGCGGTAATGGCGGCATACATGGCCAACGCAGCCACAACCGTTTTTCCAGACCCTACATCTCCTTGCAAAAGACGATTCATATGAATTGGGCGTCGCATGTCACGCACGATTTCATTCACGACGCGTTTTTGCGCATCCGTGAGTTCAAACGGCAATGTGGCAATAAACGCCTTCAATTCATCATTGTTGAAATTAATTGACCGACCACGATTATCACGATCCATTGACTTAATCACTTGCAGACGCATTTGAAAAACGAAAAATTCCTCAAACGACGCGCTACGCCGTGCTTCGGTCGCAACTTGGCCATCCGTTGGTGCATGCATCCCAAAGACTGTATCGTGGTGGTTCATCAACTTATAACGTGTTCGTAAATAAGCAGGCACGATATCCGTCCGTAACAGTTCGCCATACTTGCCCAATGCTTGAATAATTAAATCTTTAATTGTCTTTGCT
>NZ_KQ970395.1:117140-119653 GCF_001579105.1 Weissella sp. DD23
TACTGAACAAAAATAACGTGTACTTTGGTTTGTGGTGGCGGTCGACGCGTTGCGTCGGGACATGGTGGGCGGGGCGTGACTACGGCAAAGATTGGTCGGGGTAAACTCCGCCGGCGCGATCACCGGCTAGCGCCCAAATAATTGTGCGAAGAGTCAAGGTCCGTAACGTCTTATCTAACCGGCGGTCGGCCAAACTTGTGAGTTCACCCCGACCAATCGCTACGTCACACCCCACCCACCATGCCAGCAATCAAGATATTCTCGGTTTGCTTGATAGTCATTGTTGGCCTTATGCCATCACACCACAGAACATTGACATTCGAAGATTATAGAGAACCACTCGGTTGCTCGTGCGATAGCACGACCCGCACTAAAAAACACCGACCAATAAGTCGGTGTTTCTATTAGCCTAGATATCGTAAAATTTCGATGTCTTGTGTATCAAAAATATCTTGGCAGGCTTTGGTTAAGTAATCTGTTTCGTTCGCATAGAGTTTGCCGTCATAGAGAAAGCTCAGGCTGACTGGTTGTTGACTGTCGCCATCATAGTTATAAAGCTTCTTCACCGACTTACCATTATTTTGGGTTAAACGAATCATGATGGTGCGCAAGCGTTCGTCACGAATCCAGCGCTTAATAACCGCTGCCCGTTCGCCAACCAAGTCAAATTGCCAGTTAGAGCCAGCCACCATGTATTTAATGGCGCGGACCGTTTGTTTCTGCCAATCGATTAATTGCAACGTGGCAATTTCTTGCCCCATATCCGTCACTCGTAACTCACCCTGTGGCGTATAAGACATGGCATAATCCGGTGCAAACGGCAACTCATTCAACGTGGTCGCTGGGCGTTGACGCGCCCCAGCGACTCGGTACAGTACGTATTCACCGGCTTGCCGTGCCACATACTGTTCATCCTCCGTGACGTTCACAATCTGCACGTGGTGGTAGCGCCGCTTCAACTAGTTAAACGTCTCAATCACATGGTCTGTTTTTTCATTAATCAGCATTATTTTCATCGCAATGCTCCAATTCTGCAATTAAGTCTGCCCACTTGGCTGTAATGTGTGGCGCATCATACTGCGTCGCCTGTTGTCGTGCTGCCTCACTAGCTTGCTCGCGCCAGTGGCGATCAGCCAGACCCATCACTAACGCATTCGCTAACAGGTCAACCCGACCATCTGATACCAACTTGCCTCCCTTACCAATCACAGCGCGCGGACCGTAATCAATATCGTATGACACAACTGGCGTGCCAGCGGCTAACGCTTCAAGTAACGTCCGACCAAAGCCTTCCGTGCGAGAAGTGAACACCGTCAATTGGCCAGTCTGGAAGGTCGCGACCGCATCCGTTGTTGGCCCATTAAATGTAATGTAATTAGACGCATGGGCATCCGTGACTTGTTTTTGCAGTTGCGTGTAATAAGCTTGGTCTGTAATTGTGCCATACAGTTGCAAATTGATATCGCGATTTTGTTGATGGGCCTGCACCACCGCTGCGATCATATCCTCAACCCGTTTAATGCGATCGAATCTAGTCACGACCACCACTGACATAGCTCGGCGGTCTGCCAGAGCCGTCACTGACTTAGGCACGTTAATCGACGCGGGGGCAATATCTGCTGTCCGACACTGCCATTCCGTCTGGACATCAACAGCCTGATTGTGGGTCCCGGTAACAATCCAATCAAATTGACGCGAACGTAGTAAATTGCGGAACCCGACTAAAATTTGATGTTGACCAACGTGATGGTCAGCATGAATATAGGCGACCTTTGCCACTGCATTGCTTACCCCAAGATAGGCTTGCGTCATTTCTTCTTCCAGCACATCGGCATAAATAACGCTCGGTTCCTGGGCCGTTATTTCCTGCAAAAACTGACGAACCAAAGCCGTGAAACTCATCACCTGCAACTGGCCGGCTTGCCAAAAATGAACTTGGGCCACTTTATTTTGTTGATATAACAGCCGGATTCGCTCGGAACCATCAGTGTTATAAAGAATGGCCACCCGCCGCGAAACCGTCTTATTATCCAGGCCATAATAAATTTCACCAACCAGGCGATCACTTTGATTAAACACACGGTCAACCAATGTCACCTGCTGATGATCATGTAGTCTTTCAACCCGCACACCGCCAGCAATTGCATCCCCCTGATAATACGCCATCATATTTAAATGGGTTGCCTCTAAATCCGGGGCAACCGCCTGCCAAATGTCATTGTATTGTGGATTGTAGTCAAACGTGACCAATCGCACATTTTTCTGCAATGCTTTGAACACACGCACGCGTTCAGTCACAGCATACGATCGGCCGCTCTGTCCTCGACCAAAAAACTCCATTAAAAATAAGTGTTGCATTAGAACCTCCCCGTTTGTTCAAACGCTTTCTTTAAGTATAACAACAAAACGTGGGCTTTTTTTGAAGGATTCCTAGTAAAAAACGAGAGTGGGTCAAATGGCGTTATATTAAGGGTTCAGCCTTTCGGAACACGTTTAAAAGCCGCCAATCCTCC
>NZ_KQ970395.1:120501-121423 GCF_001579105.1 Weissella sp. DD23
CTTGCGCTTACGACGCTTGAACAAACCGAGGAACAAACCAAACAACATAGCCAATCCGGTTGCTTTGGCCCCTTCTTGGTCATCCTGACCTGTATAAGGCAAAACACCTGAATGCTTGGTTGGCGTTTCATTCGCCACATCTGTCGGTTCAGTCGTTGCAGCCGACGACGCTGTGTAGGCTAATGATCCACCACTCTTTGTCAATTGACTGGCTGCGCTAACTTCAGCAGTTGGCAAAACTACATCGCTATCTAGCACAACATCGTCACTAACTGGTGCTTGATGATCGACAGCAACTGCTGAATCGCTTGGCGCTGGTGTCGCATCATCTGGCGTTACCTGGTCAGTCACAATCTGAACATACGTAATTGGCGTATCTTGAGTTGGGTCTGCAACCGCAGATGGCCAATAACCCTGACGCGGATCATTTGGATCTACCGGTTGTAATGGCTTACCATCCGGACCAACTGGGACATAACCTGGTACGTGTGGCAAAACCGGACTACCAGGTTCACCTGGTGTGAGAATACCGCTTGGGTCATTTGGATTCGTGACATAATCAACCGGTACGCCTCCTGGCACCTGTGGTACATATGAGCCAACCGCGTGATAACGAACCGTCTCGACCCAGTCACCTTGACCAGCTTGAACCGTTGCTGATGCAACCGTTGGGCGATCGACAATGTAACCCGCTAGACGTGGTGACGTAATGGCTGCCATCTCAGCTGACTGAATCGATTGCCATGGACCATACGTGACTTGTCCGGTCACCAGGTCAACTGTTGCCGTTCGTGTAAACGTAACAGTTTGCGTTTGCGCTTCTGCAACAGTCTGCCCAGCATCATTCAAGTAACGTACAATTCGCTCCACTTCATCAGTCAAGTTGGCCTTATCCGTACCTGCCGGCCACTTTGGACCGGTC
>NZ_KQ970395.1:121516-123761 GCF_001579105.1 Weissella sp. DD23
CGGATTATTCGGATCGATTGGCGTGCCTGGTACGCCAGGGTGATTTGGATCAACCGTTGTCGTACCGTGAGCTAGCGTTACCACAAAGGTTTGGTTATGGGCGGAATCGGCATCAAATGTCATACCGCCTGCTGGATAACCATCCCGTACTAGGACATACCCTTGTGCCAGATAACCCGCAATTTGATTAGTCGTCGTATAAGTCGACTTGCTATAACTATCACCGGTCAATTGTTCGACGTGTAGCACCTGCTTCGTATTTTGATCGATGAAGTTAACCGTTGCACGTTGCTGGTCAACCCGATAAACAATCGTTGTATCAGTCGTTGGATCATTTGGCACAGTCGGTGGCCAGTAACCCTGGCTTGGATCCTTTGGGTCAACTGGCTGTAGTGGCGTCCCATCTGGACCTTGTGGCGTAAAGCCTGGTACATATGGGATGACTGGATAACCTGGTGAATTTGGATCAGCCGTCTTCGTTGGGTCATCCGGATCATTTGGATACGTCACATCAGCCGGTGTCTTAACCCCCGGTACTTGTGGCACACTTGGTACCCAAGAACCAAGTTGACGATAAACAACTTGCTGGATGTCATCTTCACTGGTTTCATCCATATCAGCTACTTCTTCGACCACCAATCGGTCAGCGATATAGCCTGGAATAACTGGCGAGGTCTTCGCATCAAACTTATCATCGCCGTTCACTGCCTGCCAATCAGAGTAAACAATCGGACTCGCCGTGGCAGCACGTGCCAGACGGGCTTGTGGTTGCGCACTCTGCTGTGCAGCGATGACGTTAATCGTAATCGTCCGTGTGAAGACAACCTGATCAGTAACCGTCTTAGCCGCTGTTGAACCATCCTTTTCATAAATATACGTAATCGTTTGGTTCACTTCTTCACGCAAATCTGCTGCCGTTACGCCATCTGGCCAAACTGGCGGCTGTGGCCAAGTTGGTGAATCGGGATCATCCGGATCGACCGGCGTACCCGGCTCACCAAGTGGATCTGGGAACGTTGGCGAATCAGGATCGTTCGGATCAATCAAATCACCTGGTTGGTAAATTGGCTCACCTGGTACCTTTGGATCATCTGGTGTAACCGTGATTGTCGCGCCTTCGAAATGAACTTCAAAGGCCTGATCAACTGACTCATCACGATCAAACGTAAAGTGACTTGGGTACCCATTGCTTACTAACATCATACCAGCCAACTTGTAAACCATAATGCGGTTATAAGGTGAGTACGAACTCGTTTCCGCCGAACCACCCATAATCGTATCAACCGCCAAAATGCGACCAGTTTCATCATCAATATACGTAATCGTCGCCGTTTGCTTATTGGCCGTGTAGGTAATCGTCGTGTCTTCAGTTGGCGTCTCGCTTGGCGCTGGTGGCCAGTAACCTGCACTTGGGTTGTTTGGATCCACTGGTTGCAACGGACCATCTGGACCTTGCGGCGTAAAGCCGGGTACATACGGCATCGTTGGATTATCAGGTGTTCCCGGTGTGGCTGGATTATCCTCACCCGGCGTATCCGTTGTGGTTGGATCATCGGGGTTATTTGGATAATCAATTGGCGTGCTTGGCACATCCGTTACACCACTTGGGAATGCTGGTACGTACTGACCAATTGGTGCGTACACGACCTTTTCTGACATATCCGCTGACGTTGCCGTCAAATCACTCAAAGCAGCGACCGTTTGGCGATCAGCCACATAACCAGCAATTACCGGCGAATCAACGGCATCCATTGACGTTACCGTCGTTGGCTCCCACGCACTATACGTGTATGCACCGGTTACCGTATCAAGGGTCGCCGTGCGCGTAAAGTGAATGGTTTCCTTAACCGCTGTCGCCATCGCCTTGCCAGCTTGATCCACATACGTAATCGTCCGCGTCACTGACTCATTCAAATCAGTTGACTTCAAACCGTCTGGATACTTTGTTCCATCAGGGTTATCCGGATTAATTGGCGTGCCTGGCGTCTTTGGATCGTTGGGGTTAATCGTTTGCGAACCGTGCGTTAAGGTTACCGTATAAGCTTGCGTGACCGCCGTATCACGATCAAATGTGAAGTTCGTTGGGTAGCCATCTGAAACCAACTCATAACCGCTCGCCAGGTAAGCTGCCAATCGGTTAGCCGTTGTGTAGGCATGCGATTCATCCGAGCCCCCCTTAATGTGGTCGACACCTAATATCTCATTTGTCACCGCATCAACATACGTAATTGTGGCTGCTTGTTCA
>NZ_KQ970395.1:124077-128282 GCF_001579105.1 Weissella sp. DD23
GTGATTGTCGTGTCAGTCGTTGGGTCACTTGGCAAAGTTGGTGGCCAGTAACCTGAACTTGGGTTAGCTGGATCAACTGGTTGCAATGGGCCATCTGGTCCTTGTGGCGTAAAGCCTGGCACGAACGGCAAGGTTGGATTAGCTGGGTCACCTGGATCATTTTCATTTTCCGGTCCAGGTGCCAGAGGCTCCGTTGGATCATTTGGATCGTTTGGATACGTCATCGGATCACTTGGTACATCGGTCGTGCCCGATGGGAACGATGGTACCCATTGGCCCATCTGGTTGTACACAACCGTAATTGTTGTGTCCGCATCCTTAGCGGCAATCCCCGTCACTTCAGCAATCGTCTGCTTATCCGCAACATACCCGGTAATCACTGGTGACGTCACCGCGTCAAAGGTCGTATCACCATTGCTTGCAATCCAATCACCGTACGTCACCTCGCCCGTTACCGCATCAACTGTCGCAGTACGACTGAACGTTACCGTATCTGTTGCATCATCCGCTGCCGTTGTACCGTCCGCATACGTGTACGTGATGGTTTGGGTCACAGACTCATTCAAATCAGCTGTTTCCACACCGGCTGGGTACGTTGGCGTTGGTGTCTCACCAGGGTTAACTGGATAAGTTGGGCTCGTTGGATCATCCGGATCAACTGGACCACCCGGCGTGAAGATTGGTGAACTTGGCGTCTTTGGATCATTTGGATCAACTGTGATGACAGCGTGTTCCAAAATGACCTCATACGTTTGGTCATAATCATCTTCACGATCGAAGGTGAAGTTGGCACCTGGATAACCATCGGAAACCAAGACATAACCGGCTGCCTCGTACGCGGCAATCTTATCAGCCGTCGTGTAGGTTGATGACTCATCAGAGTGACCCGTAATCGGATCCAGTGCCAATTGCTTACCAGTTGTCTTGTCAATGTAGGCAATCGTTGCTTGCTGCTCATTCGCCACATACGTAATCGTCGTATCTTGGGTCGGATCAGTCGGCGTTGCTGGTGGCACGTAGCCCTTACTTGGGTCACTTGGATCAACCGGTTGCAATGGACCATCTGGGCCTTGTGGCGTGAAACCTGGTACATCCGGAATGACCGGATAATTTGGCGCCGTTGGATCAGCTGGTTGCGTTGGATCAGCTGGGTCATTTGGATACGTCATCGGATCCGTTGGTACATCAGTCGTACCAGCTGGATATGATGGTACCCATTGTCCCATCGCCGTGTAAATGACAACTGGATCCGTATCAGCATCAGTCGCCTTAATGCCCGTTACCTCAGCCAACGTCTGCTTATCCGCAACATAGCCAGTAATCACTGGTGAAACAACCGCATCAAACGTGGTATCACTATTTGCTGCAATCCACTCACCATACGTTACCGCTCCCGTGACCGGATCAAGCGTCGCCGTACGGCTAAACGTTACCGTGTCCGTCTTTGGATTACTTGCCTCTTGACCGTCGGCGTACACGTACGTGATGGTTTGCGTGACTGATTCATTCAAATCAGTTTCAGTCAAACCAGCTGGGTACGTTGGCGTCGCTGGCCAAGTTGGACCGCTTGGGTTATCTGGGTCGAGTGGGTCACCTGGATTGCCTGGTTCTTCTGGGTACGTTGGGCTATCTGGGTCACTCGGATCGACCGGATCACCTGGGTTGTAAATCGGCTGACTCGGCGTCTTCGGATCACTTGGCGTAATCGTAATCGTTGCGTGCTTCAAGTGCACTTCATACGCTTGCGTCTGACTGTCATCACGGTCAAACGTGAAGTCAGTTGGATAACCATCAGAAACGAGCGTGTAACCTTGGGCCAAGTAAGCTTGAATGCGCTCAGCCGTGGTATACGTTGACGTTGCATCAGATACACCCGTAATCGTGTCAACTGTCAAGTCCGTCTTCGTCGTATCATCGATAAACGTAATCGTAGCTATTTGCTCATTGGCAACGTAATTAATTGTCGTGTCTTCACCTGGATTGTCCGTCGGTGTTGCCGGTGGCACATAACCCTTGCTTGGATCAGTCGGATCAACTGGTTGCAATGGACCATCCGGTCCTGCTGGCGTAAAGCCTGGTACGTATGGGATGACTGGATAATCTGGCGCACCCGGTTCAAGCGGTTGCGTTGGATCATCCGGATTGTTTGGATACGTAATTGGATCCGTTGGCACACTTGGTGTATTCGCTGGGAACGACGGTACCCATTGTCCCATTTGCTTATACGTGACCTTAACGTTTTCATCCCCACTATCAGCTGTCAAACCTGCCGTTTCATCAACTTGGGTCAAATCTGCATAATAGCCAGTAATCACCGGCGATTCAACCGCATCAAAGGTTGTATCACCATTCGTCGCAACCCAATCACCATAGGTCACAGTTCCCGTCACTACGTCATACTCAGCCGTACGCGTGAACTGGACGTTATCCGTCACCGTCTTCGCAGCTTCACTTCCATCCTCGTAAACATACGTAATCGTCCGATCAACCGTCTCATTCAAATCAGTCGTCTTCAAACCATCAGGATACGTTGGTGTCGCTGGCCAAGTTGGGCCACTTGGGTTATTTGGATCGATTGGCTCGCCTGGCGTACCAGGTTCAGCAGGATATGTTGGACCATCTGGATCATCCGGATCAACTGGGTCACCTGGTGTGTAAACCGGTGAACTTGGTGTCTTCGGATCATCTGGGTCAACCGTAATCGTCGCGTGCTTCAAATGAACTTCGAAGGCTTGCGTCGTATCATCATCCGTGTCGAACACGAAGTCAGCTGGCCAACCATCATTCACGAGACTGTAACCTTGCGCTTGCAAAGCTGCAATCCGATCAGCCGTCGTGTATGTCGTCGTGCCATCAGATTGGCCGGTAATGTCATCCATGACAATCGTTTGTTGCGTATTGTCATCAATATACGTAATTGTTGCATGTTGCTCATTCGCAACGTAACGCACTTCAATCGACGTATCTGCATCTGTTGCCGCAACGCCGGTCGCTTCCGCAACTGACGCGCGGTTTGCCGTGTATCCAGCAATCGTTGGTGATGTCACCTCATCAAAGGTGGTATCACTATCAGCCGCAATCCATTCACCATACGTAATCTCGCCACTAACCGTATCAAGCGTCGCCGTACGCGTAAACGTCAACGTTTCCGTTGCTGTTGTCGCAGCTTCTGAACCATCACGGTCGTATACATAAGTGACTTCACGCGTAACCGTTTGATTCAAATCATCATGCGTCAAACCGGCTGGATAAGTCGGCGTGGCTGGCCAAGTTGGGCCACTTGGATTATCTGGATCAATTGGTTCACCTGGCGTACCAGGTTGTTCAGGATACGTAGGGCTTGATGGATCACTTGGGTCCACCGGATCACCCGGCGTAAAGATTGGTGAGCTTGGCGTCTTTGGATCATCTGGCGTAATCGTTTGCGTAATACGCTCAAGTTGTACGATGTACGCTTGATCAGTTGCCGTATCACGATCGAACGTGAATTTCGTACCTGGATAACCATCAGCGACCAAACGGTAACCTTGTTGCTCATACATCGCAATACGTTGTGCAGTGGTGTATGAACTTGTTTCATCAGAATGACCAGCAATCGTATCAACCGACAAATCAGTATCAGTCGTCACATCGTGGTACGTAATCGTTGCCTTTTGTTCATCCGCAACATAAGTCACAACCGTATCACCACCTGGGTTATCGGTTGGTGTTGCTGGTGGCCAATAACCACCTTCCGGCGAACCTGGTGTTACCGGTTCAAGTGGCGTGCCATCTGGACCTTGTGGCGTAAAGCCTGGTACATATGGCATTGTTGGATTATCTGGCGTTCCTGGTACATTCGTATTTGAATCACCTGGTTCAAGTGGCGTATCAGCATGAGCTGGGTCATTTGGATACGTCGTTGGATCAGATGGCACGTTTTCAGTGCCGGCTGGGAATGATGGTACCCATTGTCCCATTGGCTTGTAGACAACTTGGACGTTTTCATCCCCCGTTGTTGCCGTCAAACCAGTGGTTTCAGCAACAACTTCCTTATCAGCATAGTAACCAGTCTTAACTGGTGAGTTCACTGCGTCAAACGTTGTGTCACCACCAGTTGCAACCCACGCACCGTAAGTGACTTCACCCGTCACCGCATCAACTGTCGCCGTGCGTGTGAAGCTAACCTTGTCCGTTGCCTCTGCAAAGACCGTTTCGCCCTTGTC
>NZ_KQ970395.1:128427-130876 GCF_001579105.1 Weissella sp. DD23
CCATCTGGGTACGTTGGCACCGCTGGCCAAGTTGGCCCACTTGGATTATCCGGATCAATTGGGTCTCCAGGCGTACCTGGTTCCGCTGGATACGTTGGACTCTCTGGGTCACTTGGATCAACCGGGTCACCCGGTGTGTAAATTGGCGTTGATGGGTTCTTTGGATCATCTGGCGTCACGGTAATCGCAGCGTGCTTCAAGTGAACCTCGAACGTTTCAACGTTGCCATCGACACGGTCAAACGCAAAGTCGGCTGGATAGTCATCACTGACCAACGTGTAACCTTGGGCGTAGTAAGCAGCCAAACGGTCCGCCGTCGTATACGTCGACTTCTCATCCGAGACACCATCGATATCATCAGTTGCCAATGTCGTGCCGGTTGTATCATCAATGAAGACAATTCGCGCAGTTTGTTCATTAGCTGTATAGGTAATATCTTGGCTCTGCTTAGGATCATCCGGAATAACCGGTGGCCAGTATCCTTCGCTTGGATTGCTTGGGTTAACTGGCTCCAACGGCTGACCATCCGGTCCTTGTGGCGTAAAGCCAGGCACGTATGGCAAGGTTGGATTGTCGGTCGTGCCAGGATCGGCCGGATTATCCGGACCAGGATCCGCTGGATTCGTTGGGTCATCCGGGTTGTTTGGATAGTTGATTGGGTCACTTGGGACATTCTCGGTTCCCGGTGGGAAATGTGGCACCCATTGACCAACCGCTGTATACGTTACAACCACTGATGTTGGCTCAGTCGCACCATTGACGTCCACAAATTCAACCGACGCCTTGTCTGCCATGTAGCCGACAATCATTGGCGAATCAACTTGCTGCCAATCGACGTCATCGCCAACTGCCGTCCACTCGCCATATGTGACCGCTCCCGTCACGGCGTTAACCGTGGCCGTCCGTTCAAAGACAACATTGTCCGTCACTGTTGTCTCAGCTTCAGAACCATCCTCATAAACATACGTCACTGTCCGTGTGACCGTCTTGTTCAAATCTTGTGCCGTCACCCCAGCTGGATACGTTGGCGTCGCTGGCCACGTTGGTCCGCTTGGATTATTTGGATCAATCGGATCACCTGGCGTACCAGGTTCCTCAGGATACGTTGGGCTTGATGGATCACTTGGGTCCACCGGATCACCCGGCGTAAAGATTGGGTCACTAGGATTCTTTGGATCATCCGGCGTCACAACCACCGTTGCTTGCTTTAACGTGACCGTGAAGTCTTGTGACTTGGCCGTATCACTGTCGAACATAAAGTCAGTTGGATAGTCATCCGATACCAGAACATATCCCATCGCCTCATATTGCTTAATGCGGTCGGCAGTTACGTACGTGCCCGGCTCATCTGACTTACCAGCCAGTGAATCAACCACTAGCGTTTCACCTGTTGTCTGATCAACATACGTTACCGAACCAACTTGATCAGCTGGTACGTAGGTAATCACCGTATCGTCACCCGGATTAGTTGGGTTTGGTGGCAAGTAGCCTGACGATGGGTTGCTTGGATCAGCCGGTGTTAACGGCTCACCATCTGGCCCTTCTGGCGTGTAACCTGGCACGTAAGGTAACGTTGGGTTCTCTGGCGTACCTGGTTCGCTTGGATTCTCAGCCGGATCCGTTGGTACCGTTGGATCACTTGGATCATTTGGATAATCAATTGGATCCGTCGGTGCACTTGGCGTCGTGGCTGGGAATGATGGCACCCATTGTCCCAGCTTCTTGTACGTCACAGTCTCAGTCACATCATCGTCTGTCGCTGCAACTGTCACCGCGGTACTGTATGCCTTGTCAGCATAGTAACCATCAACAACTGGCGACTTATAGGTATCCAACAAATCGTCATCATCAACCGCTACCCAATCTGAATACGTCACCTCACCCGTCACTGTGTCTAGCGTTGCCGTGCGCGTAAAGTGCACCGCATCCCTGTGTGGGTCGTGAGCAACCGTCGTACCATCTTCGTAAACATAGTTAACCGTCAAGTTAACCGTTTGATTCAAATCTTCAGCCGTCAATCCCGCTGGGTATGTTGGTGTCTCCGGCCAAGTTGGGCCACTTGGGTTTGCCGGATCAATTGGCTCACCTGGCGTACCTGGTTCGGCTGGATACGTTGGGCTTGATGGATCACTTGGGTCCACCGGCTCACCTGGCGTAAAGATTGGGTCATTTGGCGTGCGTGGGTCATCTGGTGTAATCACCAAAACCGTGCGCTTCAAATGCACCTCGAACTTTTGTTCCGTTGCGTCATCACGATCGAATTGGAACTCATCCTCTGGGAAGTCATTTGAAACCAACGTGTATCCTTGTGCTTCGTAAGACTTAATGCGGTCAGCTGTTGTATACGTTGATGTATCGCTTGATTCACCAGCAATCGTATCAACTGCCAATTCAAGGCCTGTGTCATCATCAATATACGTAATCCGAGCTGCTTGATCGTTGGCAACAT
>NZ_KQ970395.1:130957-141140 GCF_001579105.1 Weissella sp. DD23
CCGGCTTATCCGCTGGTGTCTCTGGTGGCCAGTAACCCGCACTTGGATTATCTGGATCAACCGGCGTCAACGGCGTCCCATCTGGTCCTTCCGGTGTATAACCTGGCACATATGGCAACGTTGGGTTGGCCGGCGTACCTGGATCGTTTGGATTGTCCTCACCCGGCTCTAGCGGCGCCGTTGGGTCACTTGGGTTGTTTGGATAATCAATTGGATCACTCGGCACATTCTCATCATCGGCTGATGGTGGGAATGATGGCACCCATTGACCAAGCTTGGTATACGTGATTGCAACAGTTTTATCGTCGGCCATCGCGTCAACGTTTGTCTCTTCGTCAACCAGTAGTTGACTAGCCACGTAACCCGAAATCAACGGCGAATCAACCTTATCAAGGGTTGAATCAGTCGTCTGCCAATTACCATACGTCACCGCCCCAGTCACCGCATTAACTGTCGCTGTACGACTGTACGTCAACGTTTCAGTAACCGTTTCAGATGCCTTTTCGCCATTACTTGCATACGTGTACGTAATCGTACGCGTAACTGTCTGGTTCAAATCATCCTTGGTGACACCACTTGGGTACGTTGGCGTTGCTGGCCATGTCGGACCACTTGGATTATCTGGATCAACCGGTGTCCCTGGGTCGCCTGGTGTATCAGGTACCGTCGGTCCATCTGGCTGATCCGGATAAACGGGGTCACCTGGCGTGTATGGGCTTTCTGGATATGTTGGACTGCTTGGGTCATTCGGATCAACTGGGTCACCTGGCGTAAAGATATCTGTTCCCGAGTCCTTTGGATCATTCGGCTCAACCGTAATCGTGACTTGCTTCAAGTGCACTGTGAACGGTTGGTCTTCATCATCAACACGGTCATAAACCACACCATCCATTGGATAATCATCACTCACAAGGACATATCCGGCACGTTCGTACGTCGCAATGTCAGTTGCTGTACGATAGGCATCCGTTTTGTCCGACTTACCCGTCAAATCAACAACTTGCAGCGTATCACCCGTCGTATCGTCAATGAACGTCACGGTCGCCTTTTGCTCATTCGCTGTGTAGGTAATCGTCGTGTCGCCACCCGGATTATCGGTTGGCGTTTTCGGTGGCCAGTAACCCGCACTTGGATTGTCTGGGTCAACTGGCTCCAAAGGCGTGCCATCTGGACCTTGTGGCGTAAAGCCAGGCACATATGGCACCGTTGGATTATCTGTGTCACCTGGCGTATCTGGCGTTCCTTGACCCGGTTCCAAAGGATTACCCGGATTATCTGGGTCATTTGGGTACGTAATTGGATCACTTGGCACATTTTCAGTACCTTCAGGGAATACCGGTACGTACTGTCCCATTGGGTAGTACGTCACCATGTAACTACGATCAAAATCGCCTGGTGCAATCGTTACCGCCAAAATATCTGAGATATCAGCATAGTAACCTTCCTTCACTGGACTCGGCGTCTCTGGCCAGTCATCATCACCAGCCGTCACCACCCAGTCCGTCGTTGAAATTTGCTCGCCAGTTACCGCATCCAGTGTAATTGACCGTTCGAACGTCACTGTACGTGTGACATCTGGAAAGACTTCATCCCCATTAGCATACTGATAACTAATAACGCCATTAACCGTTTGCTTAACGCCATCAATATCCGTCCCTACTGGCCAAGTGGGCGTATCTGGCACATCTGGATACATTGGGCTACCGGGGTCACCTGGGTTGTCCGGCGTTACGACAACCGTCCCGTGGTCCAGGTAAACCTTGGCAAATTGCGTCACGTTATCCGCGTTATCATACTTCCCTTCAGTTGCTGTTGCATCTTGCTTAACTAAAACGTAACCTCGCGCAGCATAATCTGACAAGGTATTTGTATAGGCCGCGTTCGTTGTACCGGTTAACGTTTGTTGGAGTTCAGTCACTTCGACTTCATCGCCTGTTGAAATATCGACGTACACAACCACCAGCGTTTGGGGATGCGCCACGTAATAAATCGGCGTGTCTGCAGCTGCGTTATCCGGCACCGTTGGTGGGTAGTAACCCTTCGTCACATCATTTGGATCAATTTGCTCCAATGGAATGCTGCTACCGTCAGTCGTTGGTGTATACCCTGGGATATATGGTACCGGCACTTCAACATAGTTTGGATCATCACGCGTCCAAACCTTTGACGCGTCATTTGGGTCATTTGGATAGACACGCGTCTTCAACTGCTCCTCTTCAGGTAAATCAGGAACATGTGGAATCCAAGAACCCAGCTTCGTGTAGGTAACAGTTTCTTCACGGTTGGCATCGTTATAGTCCACAGCGTCACCAGCAACTGAACCTTCACTAGCAAAATAACCATCAATCACTGGCGTTTGCACATCGTCAAAGTTTTGCGACTCAGCTGGCCATACAATGGACAGCACTTCACCAGTGACTGCGTCATAGGTAACCGAGGCCGTAAAATTCTTTTCCTGTACGCTATCAGGCTTAGCTTCGGTTTGATCTGTTTCATAAACGTAATGCACTGTTGAAGTCACCGTTGATGTATAACTATCGTGGTTCGGATCGTTCTCACGACCCCCATCAACAACCACCGTACCGTGTGTCAAGTGAACCAAGTAAACCTGGGTCTTTGAATCATCACGATCATACGTTCCGGCGGACGCCCCAGCATCGGCGGAAACAAATGTATAACCAAGGGCTGCATAATCAGCGAGTGTGTTTGTATACGCCTGGTCAGTCTCTCCTGAGAATGTTTGCCGTAAATCAGGCACTTCCAAGTTGGTTGTGTCATCGATATACCGAACAATAATTTGTTGTGTATTCCGCGTGTAATTAATCGTCGTATCGCCAGTTGGATCTGTCGGTGCTGGTGGAATATAACCAGCTGATGGATTTTCTGGATCAACCGGCTTTAGTGGCGTACCATCTGGTCCTGCCGGCGTATAACCTGGTACATATGGAATCACTGGATCATCTGGTTCAGCCGGATCGTGTGGCGTTTCATTGTCCGTTGGATTATTCGGATCGTTTGGATATTGAATTGGATCACTCGGCACATTTTCAGTATTCGGTGGGAAACTTGGCGTCCAGCTTCCCATTGGCTTGTATGTCACCGTATACGTCGTGTCTGTATCAGTGTGGTCAATATTATCCGCATCGACTTGCGTCACATCTGCTACATACCCTGTAATGACCGGACTCTTAACCGTTGCAAATGTGGCCGCATCATTTGGCCATTCAACCGAAACCGGTACATTTGAGTCAACCTTATAGGTCACTGTCGCAGTGAACGTATGCCTCATAATGCGATCTGGCACAGGATCTCCGTTTGCATCGACCATCTGGTTACCAGCTTGGTCGACGTAATGAATCGTGCGCGTCACTGTCTTCGTATAATCGCTTTGGTTTGGATCATCGTCCTTACCACCTGGGACAGATTCAGTTCCAATTGCCAAAATAACATTAAAGACTTGCGTCTCGTCATCGTCAGCATCAAATACACCACTTTCAGCACCCGCATCCTTAGACACCAGCACATATGATTGGTCTGGATTATTTTCGTAATCCCACAATTCATGCGTATAAGCTGCATTCGATTTACCCGTGAACGATTCTGACTTAACCGTTGTACGAGTTCCGTCGTCAGCGACATAAATATAGTTAACTGTCACCGTCTGTTCGTTGGCATGATAAACAATGGTTGTATCAGCCGTCGGATCTGTTGGCACATCTGGTGGCAAATAACCACCGCTTGGGTCATTTGGATTGACTGGCGTCAGTGGTCCATTTGGTCCTTCTGGTGTATAACCTGGCACATATGGTACAACCGGCACCGATGGATTTGACCGATCAGGTTGCGTTGGATCGTTAGGATCATTGGGATACGTAATATCTGATGGTGGATTATCTGGTGTCGTATCTGGGAAGCTTGGCGTCCAAGCTCCCAATGCCTTATACGTCACAATTGCCGCAATTCCTGCGGATGTGTAGGTGACGGTTGCCGCCCCGGCCTCTAGTTTGTCCGCAATATACCCCTGAATAACCGGTGACTCTACGTCATCAAACGTGTACGTCTCCGTCTCCCACGTAACCGCCAGTTCCTCACCGGTTACGGCATCATACGTAACAGTGGCCAAGAATTCCGTCGTGCGTACATTAGCGCTCGCGGCATTGGTACCATCCTCAAAGCGATAACGCACTGTTGACCTAACCGTCCAGCGCGCATTGCCTTCCTTACCACCTTCTACATCTACGGTGTTGTGCTTCAAGTAAACATAGTAAGTTTGATCCGTGGCTGTATCATTATCAAATGTTCCTGCCGTTGCTCCGGCATCTTGCGCCACAATGACATATCCACTTTGTGAAACAGACCCGAGCGCATTTGTATAGGTCTTACCTGTCGCACCGTTAACGGTTTGCACCCAATCCGTGATTTCAGTACCATCGGCCGCTGTCCAACCCGTTTCCTTGGTTGACCCGTTGACGTCGATATAACGTACCTTAACCGTTTGTGTGTCCGCGACTAAGGTAATTGTCATCGTCTGCAAACTGCTATCTGTCGCACTCAAACTGTTGTTCGTCGTATCATACGTTCCCGAAACAGTTGTACCAGAAAGTGTCATTGCCGGCGAACCGGTAGTCGTCGTTTTTGTTGTGTCGATATGGTAACCAGCAGGAATACTACTTGCAATATCGCTTGATAATGATTCACCTGTTTTACCTGTCAGATTAACATTAGCCGGCGCTGTTGTACCATCCGCCATCACAAACTTAATTTGCGCCTGCTGCGTGTCCTTCACATAGTACAGGACAATCGCATCAGCAGCAGAATCGGTCAATGCCGTACCGCTTTTTGATGTACCCGCCGTGGCATTGTACTTTGTTGCCGCACTTTCACTTGGCAAAGCATAAGTACCATCGGTCTTCTTGGCCGACTGTAAAGCACCACCGTTCAGGGTAAATCCGACGTATGTATACCCTGGCACGTTTGTATTTATTTTGCTCCAATCGTTATTTGGCGATGCCGTCGTTTTCACACCAATCTGTCCACCGGTCACACCTTGTAGGGCTGAATTAGTTTGACCGGCAGTCGCATTATTATAATTTGAGATACCAGCCGTATTGGCAATCGCTGTTGAATTAGCTAACGAGAACGTTCCATCGGCATTTTGCACCGCAGTTTGGAGACCAACTGTGGCCAATTGTGGCGCCGCGACATAGTAAAATTTAACGCCTGATTCACTAGGCAGCAACGGTTGAATATAACCGCCCAAATTACCAAGTCCCGTACCACCAAATCCTAAGAAACTACCGCCGTCAATCGAACCATTTCGATCTTCATCGGCCCAATCTGGTGTTGAAATAACTGCGTTCGCATTGCCAAAAGCGTCTGTAGCTGACAATGTGTACTTACCATCACTTGTCTTGTACAAATCACCGGTGATTTTAGCGTACGACATCCCACTCGTAGTTGGCTGCGATGTTGCTGCCACAACACTTGTTGCCCCAGTTGTCGCGTTTGTCGCCAAATAGAATGTCAACGGTTTATCAGGAATGGTGTACGTATTCACCAAATTAGGTGAGACGGTCGTTGCACCGGCCGTCTGCATCGTAAATGTGATGACATTCGTGTTCCCACTCCACGTAATTTGGGTCATTGACGTGACATTACCATTGGCATCCACCGCCGGCCAATAAATGATTACCGTGTAATTAGCTGGATTAGTTTGGTTGGTAAATTTACGAATAACTGCATCTTTTGGCACTGCAGATACGTCAAATCCATAGGCCCGGACCAGTGCCAAATTGAATGGATTATTCGGGTCCATAATGGCTGACTTAGAACGCGAATCAGCAATCGTATAGACATCCGTACTCATGTTGGTAAACGCACCCGTAACCGTCTGCTTCGTAGTCGTCCCACTGCCACTCGTTGTTGTACTTTTTTGCGATGATACTTGTGTTAATGATGGTACCAGTTGGTAGCCAGGTAGGACATCTGATGTGATGGTAAATTCATCATCATAACCGCCACCAGTTCCACCAATTAATTGGTTAACCTTGGCATCTGCCCCTTCGCCTGCACTTGGATTTTCCGGAATACGATCTGTCGTACGCGTATATGTCCCATCGCCGTTATCAATGGCATAGTAATAGTTTGCATCCGCTGCTTTCGCAAAGACATTGATACCGGTCATTCGCCAATTCGTATTTGTTGTTGACCCATCTCTTCGACCACTCGTAACCTCGTAGTCTCCAGTACCATTGGTTATATTGTTTTTAAATGTTGTTCCCCCAACAATCAACGTGCCACCGCTGGCAACATACTGACGACCCGTAATCCCGCTATCGTTATAACTCGTCAACATCACAGTACTTCCAGAAACGACCTTTTGGCTCCACGGATCACTAGTAACGTTTCGTGCCACACCAACTAACCACTTCGTTCCTGTCGTATCGGTGAAACCACCTGCATAGTAATAGAACGTCAACAAATTCGTATCTTTTTGGAAATATGTTGGCAAGTTTGAACTATTTGCGACTGAATCTCCGGCTGGTAAAGTCTGTCCCTGCGTACGACGCCATGCTTCAGAAGCAACCGCCCAATCCAAGCCGTTTGTTTCAGCCCACACCCGAATGTCATCGTGATCAACTGAATCAAACGTTGCACTAGCCTCGGTTGAATCGGGCCAATAGACAATCACCGTACCGTTATCATTCATCACTTCAGTTGCAGGTAGCAAATTGAACGCATCTTTGTTAAACATGTCAAACGTCGCTTGCTGCGCCTCAGTTAATCCCGTCGTGGTGTCTTTCGCTTGTTCACCAGCTTGCAGGAATGAAATCACCATTCTGTTACGCACAGCATAGGCTTTCAGGGCATCCATATCAATACTGTTCAAATTATAAACAGCTGGTAAATTAATCCACAAATACTTGTCGGCATACGTGACTGTGACCGTACTACTCAAGCCATAATCTGCGCCTGTAAAACTTTCCTTGTTAGGCACCGTAATCGGCGTGTCAATTGACACGGTCACACCCGCTGGCGCCGTGGTCGTTGCTTCTGGTTCATCACCTAAAACAGTCGCCGTTGGGGCGTTCGTTTCTCCTAATACAGTCGCATTTTGATCACTGGCCGTCTCAGATGACCCTGTGGCAACTGACGTGGCCTCTGAAGACGCTTCACTAGTTGCCTGCCCTGCATCGGTCGACGAAGCATCGCTATCCGTCGCTTCAGTCGTAACGTCGACGCTGGTTGCTTCATCTTGATCCCCCGTTGTTTCATCAGTCACGTCACCCGTTGTCGATTCAGTCGGCGTCACCGTATTTTCATCTTGGTTTGAAACTGTTTCAGTTGGTAGTACCTCATCAGTTTGAACCGCATCCGAATCTGACACAGAATCGACTGTTGCTTCTGCAGTTTCGGCTGGTTGATTCTCATCATTAATTGCTGTTGTCGTCGCTGTACTAGGTGTTGACGTCGCTGATTCCGCCACCTCTGAAACTGTCGATGGAGTAAGCGTAGTGTCACTATCGGCAACCGATTCAGCTTCTGTAACTGGCGCTTCTGCAACCACCGTCGTCGGCGTCACTGTCGTTGAAACTGTCTCCGTTGGCGTCTCAACCACATTGTCAGTTGACGATTCAACCGTTGCCGTCTCCTCAGCAGGTACAACAATTGGGTCAGCCGGCGTTTCTGCCACGGCGGTTGTCTCTTCACCTTCAGTTGGGCTTGACGTCGTACCACTATCGTTAACCATCGTTGGATCACTTGGATTAGTTGGTATTGGTTGGTATTGGTTGGCCCGTTTCATCATCTAGGCCATCACCGTCAACATCTCGATTATCTGAATCTGTATTTTGACTGTCATCTTCGCCTGTTTTCGTTGATGTTGGATCAATATCCGTCGTCGTTGGATCTTCTGCTGCCATGGCTTGGCCGGTTGCACCAGCACCTAAGCCCATCGCCACAATTAAAGAGGTTGTGCCGTACCGCAACCATTGCTTATTCTTCTTCTTTTTATACGTTGTATTTTCTATCGCCATAGACTTTTATCCTCACTTCCAGTCTACTTCTCTGTGTTTCCCCGTTACGTACAACCAAAATGCATACTCTGGCCATCTTCTGCATTGTATCGATAAAATGCACCCAATCCACGGCAACGTTACGATTAATCCCCCAACATTTTCCGACGAACTATTTGTGCTTTTGCTTAAATTTTAACCATTTACTCATTTTTATGCTCGAATAAGCCCTCATTTGGGGATAGGTGTGATTTTTGTGCAAAAAAACGCCAACACATTCGAACTAGCGAACGTGTTGGCGTTTTTCATATTTACATTAAATTATTCAACTGACATCAAGATTGGGTAAAGTGGTTGGCCACCATCGTGGATTTCAAATTCCAAATCCTCATCAAGTACCAAGCCAGCTTCTTCAAGCTTGTTTGCGTCATCCTCAGTTGCTTCTTGACCGTAGTAAACCGTCACAAGCTCTGAATCGTCGTCAATCATCTTGCCCAGCAATTCAACCGCAGCTTGATGGATATCAGCATCTGGTACTGCCACGACGATTTCACCATCGAACAAACCAATTGCATCACCAGCATGAATCTCCAAGCCATTAAGCGTCGTGTCACGAACAGACGTCGTCACGGCACCAGACTTAACATCACCCAAGGCTGCTGTCATCGCTTCAGCATTGTCGTCAAGCGTTCCTTCTGGGTTGTAGCCCAAAACCAACGCCGTCAAACCTTGTTGAATCGTACGCGTACGAACAACCTTAACTGGCACGTCTGCGATTTCAACTGCTTGATCTGCTGCCATAAAGATATTGCTATCGTTTGGCAAAATCAACGCTTCCTTCGCACCGCTATCCTTAACCGCATTAACCAAGTCTTGCGTTGAAGGTGCTTGCTCAGAATCAATCACAACCGTTGCTCCTGAAGAAGCAAACAATTCCTTAATTCCTGCACCAGCCGCCGTTGTGATAACTGCCAAATCTACAGCAGGCTTTTCAGCCGCTGCTGCAGCATCAGCTTCACGTTGGGCTTCAGCTGCGGCAGCCGCCTCAGCTTGTTGGTCACGCATGTTATCAACCTTAACCTTACGCAATGAACCGAAGTGCGTTCCCCAGTTAATCACTTCACCAGGGTCTTCAGTGTGCACGTGCACCTTAACAACTTCGTCATCGTTGATAACCAACAATGAGTCACCCATTTCAGCTAGGTGTTGGTAGAATGTATCATAATCAAATTCCTGATCATAGGTCGTTCCCTTGGCGATATCCACCATGATTTCCGTGCAGTAACCATAAGTGATATCTTCAGGGTTCAAATCACCTTGTACACCGGCATTGTGCAAAGCCATTACCATGGCATCCAAAGCCGCATTATCAATTTCAGTCGTCACTTCTTCACCAGACAAAACTGTGTAGAAGGCTTCCAAAACAATTACAAGACCCTGTCCACCTGAATCAACAACCCCCACTTCTTTCAAAACGGGCAATAAGTCAGGTGTTGATGCCAAAGCCTTTTCCGCTGCATCCAACGTTGCCTTCATCACAACAACTGCATCGTCAGACTCCTTAGCCGTCCGATTAGCGGCCGCAGCGGCTTCACGGATAACAGTTAGGATAGTTCCTTCGGTTGGCTTCATAACGGCCTTATACGCCGTCTCAGCACCGCCCATCAAGGCGTCAGCCAAATCACGGGCTGTCAAAGTTTCCTTATCAGCAATCTTTCCGGCAAAACCGCGGAAAATTTGAGACAAGATAACACCTGAGTTACCACGAGCACCCATCAACAAGCCCTTCGACGTTGCTTGCGCCAAAGCACCCAAGTGGGTATCCGTTTCATTACGTTCGTACTCGGCACCACTGGCCATTGACAACGTCATGTTTGTTCCCGTATCACCATCAGGTACTGGGAACACATTTAATTTATTAATCTTTTCCGCGTTATTCTTCAGCGCATCGGCTGCCGCGTTGATCATCTTACCAAACTCGACGTTGGTAATCGTCGTTACAACTTCCACAGTTCTCAACTCCTTATAACTAGGTTTTAGTCGCCTAGCATGCGCACACCTTGTACCGTCACATTTACTTCACTAGCCACGATACCGAGCATGACATTCAAATCGTTTTTTACACGCGCTTGCACGCTCTTTGAAATTTCAGAAATCTTCATACCATA
>NZ_KQ970395.1:141626-142239 GCF_001579105.1 Weissella sp. DD23
AGCGAGTACGCTTTCCGTTGACTGCATCAACTGCCATATGTTTACCCTCCAATCTTAAGCTCTTTAATTCAGTGCTTTTATTTACTTGAACAATAATATCAAACCCTTACCAGTTGTGCAAGGGTTTTGTGTAAAGTATTTTTACTTTACACGAATATCACAAGGTGATATTTTGGCAAACCCCCGACTTAGTCGCTTGTCTGCCCATTTAAGTCACGACTTTGAATCACCGCAACCATGCCGGAAGTAAATTCGAAATGATTCACCTCACCCGCAAATTCGTTTGACGAAAATGAAAAGGGGTTCCCTGACCAATCCGTCAAACGATATTTTTCATCAACTAACGTTAGCCCCGTGACTGGTGTCAGTGGCATAAACCCTAGATAGGTCATCCCCAGTGTATGCGTAATTGTGTGCTGGCCTGGCAGATAAAACGAAATTTCATTTGTCCGATCAATGAGCACAATTTTGGTTGCTAACGTTTGAAAACGTGGTTGCGTAAAAATCCAAATATTTGACAGTAACTGATCGATCCGGCCACCAGTGGCCCCGTATATTTCAATGCGGTCCGGCTGATAGTCTTGTTCAATCAGTGATAGTAACAGCTCTGTGT
>NZ_KQ970395.1:142259-144204 GCF_001579105.1 Weissella sp. DD23
GTCTCATCCTTTTCAGGTTGTGCACTCACGACCCGTGGCAACTTCGCCAAGGTCGTTTCACGTTCAGTCGCTGTCATCGAATCAAAGTCGCCCACTGTTAGTAGTGGCACTTGATTCATGGCTAATAATCGTAATGCGCCTCGGTCAGCCGCTGCCCATGGGCCGTCTAACTGACCTGCGTGCAACGCATCCGGCCACTCAGATAGTGGGCCCCCGACTAACACACGCATCCGTTTCATTAGTCTGACGTTACTTCCTTCAAACGCGCAATCTTAGCCGCTGGGTCAACCTTGTCAAAGACATATGAACCAGCAACTGCAACGGTTGCACCGGCTTCATAAGCTAACTTGGTCGTCTCATCATTAGCACCACCATCGATTTCAATATCGAAGTCGTAGCCCTTTTCACGCTTAATTTCAGCCAAACGGGCAATCTTCTCCAACGTCTCTGGCAAGAACTTTTGACCACCGAAACCAGGGTTAACCGTCATGACCAAAACTTGATCAACCATGTGCAAAACCGGCTCAATTGCCGCAACTGAAGTACCAGGGTTAATAACAACCTCAGCCTTAATACCGTGGTTCTTAATTTGTTGCAAAGCACGGTGAATGTGTGGCGTGGCCTCATAGTGGACACCAATAATGTCTGAACCAGCCTCTGCAAATACGTCAATGTAACGTTCTGGTTGTTCTACCATCAAGTGAACATCCAAAACCATGTTGGTCACTGGGCGCAAGGCTTTTACCCAAGCTGGACCGTATGAGATAGATGGCACAAACATCCCATCCATCACGTCGATGTGAACAAATTCCGCACCTGCAGCTTCAATCAACTCAATATCCTTTTGCAAGTTGATGTAATCTGCAGACAAAATTGAAGGTGCTACCTTAATCGTCATGTCTAAACCTCTTTTGTCTAATCTCAAAAATTAGTGTTTCTTGTCATGTTTATTATAAACCGGGCGTCGGCCTTCAATCAAATCGTAAAATAGCTTGTAGTTATCATAACGAGATTGCATGATTGTACCGGCTTCCAAAGCATCCTTCACAGCGCAACCTGGCTCGTTTAAGTGCACGCACCCACGGAAGCGGCAGTTAGGGGCTAAGGCATTAAATTCACGGAAGTAATGTGTTAAATCACGCGCTTCCATGTCAAAGACTTCAAAAGCTGAGAATCCTGGCGTATCCGCGACAAAGCCACCAAACAGTTGCACAAGCCCAACCTGGCGGGTTGTGTGGCGACCACGGCTCAAAGCTTGCGACACCTCACCAGTGGCTAAATCTAGCTCTGGGGCCAAATGATTCAACAGGGTGCTTTTTCCAGCCCCAGTTTGTCCCATCACGACCGATAATTTATCAGCTAACAAGTCCTTCACTGCCAGCAAACTTGGTTCATCAAACGCAACCGCTGGCAAAATCACTTGGTAACCAGCCGCACGGTACCCGTCTGCAACTTTAATCATGTCAGCCATTTCTGTGGCGTTTAACAAATCCGTTTTTGTGAAGTAAATGACCGGTTCAATGTCTTTCTCTTCCAACGCAACCAATTGACGATCAAGCAAATTGCTTGACCAATCGGGCATTTTGACCGCCGTCACCACAATTGCTTGATCAACGTTTGCAACTGGTGGCCGTACTAAACTGTTTTCACGTTCATCGATATCCAAGATATAACCTTCATCCTTGGTCTCGGCACTGAACGTTACCCAATCACCAACGAGGGGCTTCATATCGCGCTTGCGGAAATTACCACGTGCACGAGTTCGAAAAAGTTCACCCTCGTCAGTCAGGACATCATAAAAGCCAGCCAAGGCTAATTGAATTTGTCCATGATAATCTGCCATATTTTCTCCTATTTAATTTGAGCTACTCTTGCTACTTGTCGCTGATGACTTGCTACTTGAACTGCTTGCTGGCGTACTCGTAGAGCTGCTTGGCACACTATC
>NZ_KQ970395.1:144406-152087 GCF_001579105.1 Weissella sp. DD23
GGCTGGCGTATTAGAGGTGTCCTTGGCAGCTTCTTTTGCGGCCTCTGAGGCAGCTTTAGATGATTCCTTTGCAGACAATGAGGCTGCTTCAGAATCGGCAATTGATTGCGACTCCGCTATCGATGCAGAGACACTTGATTCACGGGCTGCTTCGCTAGCAGCCTTTGCTTCAGGATTTTCACCCTTTGATAGGGTGACCATCAGCATATCGTTCGTCGTAATTTTTGATCCCGGCGTAATCGATTGTGATACCACTTCATCTACCGCAATGCTATCTGAATACACTGAATTGTACGTCACGGAAATACCGTTTTCAGCAGCCCAGGAAGCCACTTCTGAGCGGTCCTTGCCACTAAAATCAGGTACCGCATAGCGTTTTGGTCCAGTCGACACCTTAAAGCGAACTGTTGTCTCGCCTGGAATAACCCGGTCTTCAGCATCTAGATTCTGCGAAATAATATATCCCGCCGGAATTGAACTATTAGCTGTTTCAGTCTGTTCAACCGTAAAGCCCTTCGCCTTCAACTTGTCAGCCACCGTCGTATACTTCTCGTTGACGTAATCGCCGAAGCGGACTTTCGCAGGCCCTTTGGACACAATCAGGTCAACTTCGGCACCTGCCTTGATACTTTTGCCACGGGCTGGCGTTGTTCGAACCACCTTACCGCGATCAATTGTGCTCGAGCTGGTCGTTGTCACATCCCCGACTTCCAATTTAAGACGTTCCAAAGCCTGTGAAGCATTGGCTTGCGTCATCCCACTAACATCTGGCACCCGCACCAATGCTGGTCGCGTTGCCCCGTAGACACCTAACCCAATCACTAAGGCTGCGACAATGCCCAAGGTTACCCAGATCCACCGCCACTTCGACTTAGGATTATCGGGGGTTACAGCCGTTGGTTCAGCTGTAACCGCTGATGACGTCGCCGCCTCACTAGCAGCTTCCGTACTTGCCATCTCATGAATCGGCGCCAATGGAATAACCTTTGTCACCGTATCATCAACGGCTTCATTCGGATCTTCCCACCGCGCTTCATTAACCCGATTGGGAGATAATGCGGTTGCTAAATCAGCTGCCATCTCATGCGCCGAGGCATACCGACTCATCGGATTTTTTGCTGTCGCTTTCAAAATAACATTTTCAAGCGCTTGTGGCATGCGTGGATCGATATCCCGGATTGACGGCATCGGCTCTTGCGTATGCTTAACCGCAACGGCAACCGCTGTTTCCCCATCAAATGGCACATGCCCAGTCAGCATCTCAAACAGCATAACCCCCAATGAATAAATGTCACTGCGGACAGTTGCTACCTCACCCTTAACTTGCTCTGGCGCCATGTAGTGAACCGAACCAATCGCTGTGTTCGTTTGCGTCATACCAAATGACGTTTGCGCACGTGCAATCCCGAAATCAGTAATTTTAGCCTCACCATTTTGATTAATCAAAATATTTTGCGGCTTTAAATCTCGGTGGACAATGCCAGCTTTGTGCGCTTCACCAACCCCTGCCAGAATTTCACTCATGATGTCGATGACACGTGTCACTGGAATTGGTTGTCGTTCAGCAATATACCGCTTCAAATCCATACCGGAAACGTATTCACTCACCAAATATTGCGACCCGCCATCTTCACCATAGTCATAAACCTGAATGATATTCGGATGGATTAACGCCGACGTTGCCGCAATTTCATTTTCAAACCGTCTGCGCACTGACTCGTTATCACGCATATCTAAGCGCATTAACTTCAATGACACATCCCGATCCAAAATAATATCGTGTGCCCGATAAACATTGGCCATACCACCTTCACCCAGTGGTTCAATAATGCGGTAACGATCGCCAATTAGTTGATTAATCTGCATTTAGCGATCCTCACTTTCTTGTTGGCCAATTAGAACAGTCACATTATCAGACCCACCCGCGTCATTCGTTTGGGCAATAAGTGACGCCACCGCATCTGTCAAATTATCAGATGCTAAAATTGTTGCCAATACTTTGGCATCCGAGACGTGTTTCGGCATGCCATCTGTTGTTAATACTAATAAATCACCTGGCCGAGTTGCAAATTCAAATACATCCGGATTCGCTTCTTCAGTCACACCCAATTGTCGTGTAATCACATGACGCCCCGGGTGTGCAACTGCCTCATCGGCTGTAATGGCACCACGTTGCAATAGTTCGCTAGCTAAATTGTGATCAACCGTGAGTTGTCGCATTTCGTCATCACGAATTAAGTAGGCACGTGAGTCACCTAAATTCGCAATCACAACTTGTTCAGCCAAGATAACGGCCACAACCAGTGTTGTCGCCATACCACGCAGTGTCCGGTAACGATTTGCTTTTTTTAAAATTGTTTCATTCTCTTGTGCCGTTTGCTGGAGCATCCAATCTTTGGCCGCCCAAATATCGTGAACATCAGTTTGTTGCCATTCATTACCAATATGTGAAACCGCCATTGTCGCCGCAACATCTCCACCGTTTTCACCACCAACACCGTCTGCGACAATCGCTAATTGCGCCCCTGTTTGGTTAATAAAAACACCCACGTAATCCTGATTGTCGGCACGAACACGTCCAGTATCGGACGCATACGCAATTTTCATAAGGTTGCCTTCCTTTCAGTTGTTACCGTCTGATTTTTAAGCTTTCTTTTGCAACGTTGCAATAAAGAAACCATCTGACTCGAAATCATCTGGGAACATGTGCACCATCCCACGATCATCTTGCGCCTCAAGATCATACGCCGTGTACGTTGGTACTAACTCAAAGTCAGGGTGTTCAGCCAAGAATTGATCAACCACATCTTCGTTTTCTGATTGCAGAATCGTGCAAGTACCATAGACCATGCGGCCACCAGCCTTCAACTTAGGTGCGGCCGCTTCCAGGATACCTAATTGAATCTTCTGCAAGCTTAAACTATCTGCCATTGTTTTGTCATAGCGAATTTCAGGCTTACGACGTAGCAAGCCAAATCCCGAACAAGGCGCATCAACCAAAATGCGATCAAATTGTTCATCCGCAAAGGCTTCATCTACCTTGCGAGCATCCAATGTGCGCGCATGAACACGGTCGGCCACATGAAGGCGTTCTGCGTTCTGATTAATCAAACCAACCTTATGATCATGAATATCTAAAGCCTCGACAATACCACCTTCAGTTGCGTTCAAGTATGTCGCAATTTGCGTCGTCTTACCACCAGGTGCAGCGGCAGCATCAAGCACTTGCATGTCAGGATGGATATCCAAACTTGGCGCCATCAGCATGGCTGATTCATCTTGTAAGGTAACCAAGCCATCTTTAAATGCTTGCGAGCTTGCAACGTGACCGCCCGACAACAACAAGGCATCTGGCGTAACCTTAGACGGCGTAACCGTAAAGCCTTCTGCCTCCAAAATGTCCGTGGCTTCAGCGACTGTTGTGACAGCCAAATTAACCCGGGCGGATTGGGCTGGCGCATCGTTAATCGCCATTGCAATCCGTGATGCCTTTTCCCAACCTAATTCCGTCGTTAATTGATTAATCAACCACTCTGGCAATGATGCCTCGATTGACAAACGTTCAACCTTATCAGTAATTTCATCAAATGAGCGGACACCTTCACGATCGATTGCGTGTAGGACACCTGTCACAAACTTGCGGACGCCATCGTGACCACGACGCTTAGCGATATTGATTGCCTCATCAAAGATTGCATGTGTCGGAACCTTGTCCAAGAACTTCATTTGGAAAAGTGAGATGTATAGCAACTCACGTACCCAGGCGTCCAACTTTTCAGGCTTTTTCACGAATGGCGTCAACCAGTATTCCAACGTCATCCGGCGCTGAATTACCCCGTAAACCATCGTGGTCATCAAGTGCACATCGCGCTCATCTAATTCCGCTTGCTTGACCGTATTATTTAATTGCAAATTTGAGTACGCGCCATTGCGAATTTTTTCCAACGTGCGGACTGCCATGGCACGCGCATTATGTAGTTCCCATTCAGCGACCTTATTGCTAGTTCCCTTGCTCATCGGTAATCACCATCTCTCCTTCTTCAAACTTAGCGTGACCATTCAAGTACGCCGTCACGGTCATCTTAGGCTTACCCGCCGGTTGTAACTCATCAATCGCAATAATGTGACCATCACCAGCTGCCAACCACAAATCATGCTTGCCCTTTTTAACAACTGTTCCGGCAGGCGCATCGGTCGTTTCATCAACCAAGTGTGTTTGTTGAATCTTTGTCCGGACCCCGTTAATCGTCGTGTGCGCGATTGGGAATGGATACAAGCCACGCACGTGATTATGAATCTCGCGCGCAGAACGAGTAAAGTCTAACACCTCTTGTTCTGGCGTAATGTTTGGTGAGAACGTGACATCATCCTCATTCTGTGGCTCAGGCGTCACGTTCCCAGCAATTAAGTCTGGCAACGTTTGCAACAACAAATCACGTCCCAACAGGCTTAACTTATCGAACAACGTTCCTGTATTATCATCATCCAAAATCGGCAACGTCGCCCGCGAAATAACATCGCCGGCGTCCATGGCCTTAATCATATACATAATTGAGACACCTGTTTCAGCATCACCATTCAAGACAGCGTAGTGAATTGGTGCGCCACCGCGGTACTTTGGTAGCAATGACGCGTGCACATTGATGGCTGCAATTTGCGCTGCTTGCAACAACTTGGTTGGCAAGAACTGCCCATAAGCTGCCGTAATCAACAAATCCGGCGCCATCGCAATAACCTCGGCCATTTCTTCTGAACCAGATAACTTTTCTGGTTGCAACACGCGAATACCTGCAGCAACTGCCGCTTCCTTAACCGGTGTTGGCGTCAATACACGCTTACGACCAACCGGCCGGTCAGGCTGTGTCATAACCGCCAAGACATCATAGTTATCGTCGGCAATCAACGCATTCAAAATTGGTACTGAAAAATTCGGTGTTCCCATAAATACAATTTTCGTTGTCATGTTCCTGCTCCTCTTTTTTGCCTATGTATGGTCGCTATCGCTAGCGACCGTTAGTTTAAATAAAGTTGACTGGGTCACGATCAATTGTCAGCACAACCCCTTGCTTTTGCAAACGTTGACCGGCTGAAACTAGCTCTGTTAACGCCGCTTCCAAACCATCATCGTGCTTAAATTTAATGACCATTCGATAATAGTACTTGTTTTTCAAACGGGTAATCGCACCCGTTGACGGTCCCAACAACACAGAATCAGACGCAAGATGCTTCTTCAACCAGTTAGCGGTTTGATACGCAACTTTAGCAGCCTCATCCTGGCGTTCATGCGCGATTTTAATCTGAACTGTGTAATAATATGGGGCATATTGCCATGTGTGGCGCAAGTTCATTTCTTGCCGGTAAAATGCTTCGTAATCTTGGGTTTTCGCTAATTGAATAGCGTAGTGATCTGGATTGAAGGTCTGAATCACCACTTCCCCTTCTTTATCAGCACGACCGGCACGACCAGCCACCTGCGTTAGCAACTGGAACGTTCGTTCAGAAGCGCGATAATCCGGTAGGCCCAAGGTTGTATCGGCATTCAGTACACCCACCAACGTGACATCTGGAAAATCAAGTCCCTTCGCAATCATCTGCGTTCCCAGCAAGATATCAGCTTTTTTGTCGCCAAAATCTGCCAACATCTTGTCCGTTGCTCCTTTACGACGAGTCGTATCAACATCCATACGAATAATGCGCGCATCCGGCATCATACGTTGTAACTCTTCTTCAACCTTTTGCGTCCCCGTTCCATAAGGGCGAATGCGGTCAGAACCACAGTTTGCACAAGTTGTTGGAATAGGTTCGCTATAGCCGCAGTAGTGGCACTCCAACCGTCCCGTGTCTTTGTGAACCGTCATCGCCAAGTCACAGTTCACGCAACGTGGCACGTAACCACAATTGCGACACATCATAAAATTAGCGTACCCACGCCGGTTAAGCATCAAGACACTCTGCTCATTCTTATCAAGTCGGTCACGCAATTGATCAAGCATCTGTGGTGAGAAAATATCATCACCTCCCGCCTTCATCGCTTCACGCATATCAACGACTTCTGCTTTAGGCAGTGGATTATGCAGCGCACGCTCTGTCAATGTTAGTAGCGTATACACTCCCCGTTGTGCACGGGCACGACTTTCAAGTGACGGGGTGGCTGATCCCAACACAAGTGTTGCCCCATGTCGTTCTGCCCGCCATTGTGCAACGTCACGGGCGTGGTAACGTGGATTTTCATCCTGCTTGTAGGTCGGCTCGTGCTCCTCATCAATTACAATTAGGCCAATGTTTTCCAAGGGTGCGAAAATAGCTGACCGCGCCCCAACCACAACATTAACCTCGTGCCGTTCAACGCGACGCCACTCATCATAACGTTCACCTTCGGACAAGCCTGAATGCATAACAGCAACATCATCTCCAAACCGGCCTTTGACGCGACGCACCATTTGCGGTGTTAACGTTATTTCCGGTACCAGCATAATTGCCGTCTTTCCCTGTTGCAGGGTCCGCGCAATCGCTTGCAAATACACTTCTGTTTTACCAGACCCCGTAATCCCTTCGAGCAAGAACGTCTTCGTCTGGGCCTCACCTAAACTAGCCGCAATTGCGGTATAAGCTGTTTCCTGTTCTGGATTCAACGTCAATGGTGATGTTGGTTCAATC
This sequence comes from Weissella sp. DD23, assembly GCF_001579105.1. NCBI lineage: Bacteria > Bacillati > Bacillota > Bacilli > Lactobacillales > Lactobacillaceae > Weissella > Weissella sp. DD23. The sequence goes on from NZ_KQ970395.1 coordinate 151,064, forward strand.
GGACTGCTCAATCGTGGCAACCGATACTCTTCAATCTCCGCCCGTTCAATCCAACCTTGTTCAGCAGCTTTTTTGATCGTTGGATAGTCCAATCCCTGGCTATCCAATACCGTTTTTATTGGGACAAATTCCTGAGGCGCTGTCATCAAATAAGTCAAAAAACGGGCTTGTTTAACCGCTGTCTTCCGCAAATTTTGACGTAAGTCATCATACTCACTGGCTGACAATAGTGGCTTCATCGCCAAAACAGTTTTGGCGGTCGCTCGATTATCAACCACGTACCCGACTTGTAAAACACCCGCTCGTTGCAGACGTTGTAATTTCGGCAATAATTCTGGCGCGATTTCCGTTTCGTTGAACGGTATCTCTGAGCGATCAGCAAACAGCACTTGCACATCCGGCTCGTTAGCTAGGCCATTTGGCGCAACTAACTGGAAGGTCTTTGAGTACTTAGCACGCATGACGTTTGGTAACATGGTTTGCAAGACACTGATGCGAAATGCAAAATTGGTTTCAGCCAACCACTGGCCTAAATCAAGTAATTCTTCGTTTAAAACTGGTTCAAGTTCGACAACACTTTCAATTGTCTTCAACTCAGTTGCTTCTTTAACAGCCGTAACAAAGCCAACTACAAAACCTTGAATCAAACGATTACCACGACCAAACGGTACAACCACGCGCATCCCCACGGCTAAAACCTCGGTCAATGCTTCTGGGACAGCATACGTGTATGGTTGATTCGTTTGCATCGTTGGCACATCAACAATCACTTGTGCATACATTTAAATATTTCCTTTCGTTAGACTCTATGTTCAAAAAGTATAAATTCGTACACTTTATTTTACCAAACTTAGGCAAATACCCCTAATTATGCCAGTAACGTTTTAAAGTTCCTTTGTGATTGTCGCAGCCAACACCGATAAATAAAAAAAGTTACGTACGATTCCTCATACGTAACTTTTGTATCGTTTCATTTGTTTACTTGTTATTCTTCAACAATTCAACGTCGCGTGCAATCATAATT
>NZ_KQ970396.1:0-8821 GCF_001579105.1 Weissella sp. DD23
TTATGTGATATTATTCACGTGTAGAAAAAATCAGTTCGAAAGGTTGGTATTAACGCATGTTTGGTAAGGATAATGAATTTTGGCAAATGGTGTTGACAACTCTTTGTGAAATGATATACTAATTATGTTAATAAATGAGCAAACAAAAATTTGAAAGATTATTTAGAGGTAAAAATCATGGCTGATGCACCTAAGAAGAAAGTTTTAACGGCAGAAGAGAAGGCAGCGCGTTTCGAAGCTGCCAAGAAGATGACGTCAGAGTTGGTCGACAAGTCTGAAATCGCTTTGAAGGAATTCTCAACGTACACACAAGCACAAGTTGATAAGATCGTCGCTGCAATGGCTTTGGCTGGTTCAGAAAACTCATTGTTGTTGGCCCACGAAGCGCACGATGAAACTGGTCGTGGTGTGGTCGAAGACAAGGACACGAAGAACCGTTTCGCCTCAGAATCTGTTTACAACGCCATCAAGAATGACAAGACGGTTGGTGTGATCTCAGAAGACCGCGTAACTGGTAAGGTTGAATTGGCAGCGCCACTTGGTATTTTGGCTGGTATCGTCCCAACGACGAACCCAACGTCAACGACAATCTTCAAGTCAATGTTGGCCGCAAAGACGCGTAACACGATTGTCTTTGCCTTCCACCCACAAGCTCAAAAGTCATCAGCGCACGCTGCTAAGATTGTTTACGATGCAGCTGTCGCTGCTGGGGCACCTAAGAACTTCATCCAATGGATCGACACGCCATCACTAGATGGGACAACGACGTTGATTCAAAACCCAAAGATTGCGTCAATCTTGGCAACGGGTGGTCCTTCAATGGTTAACGCCGCTTTGAAGTCAGGAAACCCATCAATGGGTGTTGGTGCTGGTAACGGTGCCGTGTTCGTTGACGGAACGGCTAACGTTGACCGTGCGGTTGAAGACTTGCTATTGTCAAAGCGTTTTGACAACGGTATGATCTGTGCCACTGAAAACTCATTGGTTATCGAAGCCCCTGTTTATGACGAAGTCATGCGCAAGTTGCAAGAACAAGGTGCTTACTTGACGCCAAAGAAGGACTACGAGAAGGTTGCTAACTTTGTCTTCAAGCCAAACGCAGAAGGTTACGGGGTTAACGGACCAGTTGCTGGTATGTCAGGTAAGTGGATTGCCGAGCAATCAGGTTTGAAGTTGCCAGAAGATAAGGATGTTTTGTTGTTCGAATTGGACAAGAAGAACATCGGTGAAGCTTTGTCATCAGAAAAGTTGAGTCCTTTGTTGTCAGTCTACAAGGCTGCTGACCGTGAGGACGCCATTGAAATCGTTCGCGCTTTGTTGAACTACCAAGGTGCTGGTCACAACGCTGCTATCCAAATCGGTGCCCAAGACGATCCATTCGTTAAGGAATACGCTGATAAGATTGAAGCATCACGTATCTTGGTTAACCAACCAGATTCAATCGGTGGTGTGGGAGATATCTACACGGATGCAATGCGCCCATCATTGACGCTAGGAACTGGATCATGGGGGAAGAATTCATTGTCACACAATTTGTCTACTTACGATTTGCTTAACATCAAGACGGTTGCCCGTCGTCGTAACCGTCCACAATGGGTCCGCTTGCCAAAGGACATCTACTACGAGTCAAACGCCATTACGTACCTACAAGAATTGCCAAACATCGACCGCGCCTTTATCGTGGCCGACCCAGGTATGGTCAAGTTCGGCTTCGTCGACAAGATTTTGGATCAATTCGCACTCCGTGCGGACCAAGTAAAGACATCAATCTACGGTTCTGTTCAACCAGACCCAACAATTGGTCAAGCTATCGATATTGCCCGTCAAATGGCCGAATTCCAACCAGACACGGTTGTCTTGATTGGTGGTGGTTCAGCGCTTGACGCTGGTAAGATTGCCCGCTTCTTGTACGAGTACTCAGCTGAAGAAGGTCACGAAGGCATCTTGAACGACGATGCTGCCTTGAAGGAATTGTTCGGCGAGTTGGCACAAAAGTTCATGGATATCCGCAAGCGTATCGTGAAGTTTGATCACCAACACTTGACGCAAATGGTTGCCATCCCAACGACGTCAGGAACTGGTTCAGAAGTAACGCCATTCGCGGTTATCACGGATGATGAGACGCACGTGAAGTACCCATTGGCTGACTACGAGTTGACGCCACAAGTGGCTATCGTGGACCCAGAGTTCGTGATGACGGTGCCAAAGCGCACGGTTGCCTTCTCAGGTTTGGATGCTTTGTCACACGCGTTGGAGTCATACGTTTCAGTAATGGCCTCAGAATTCACACGTCCTTGGGCATTGCAAGCTATCAAGTTGATCTTCGATAACTTGGAGACGTCATACAAGTACGACCCAGCCCACCCATCAAAGGAAGGTCAAGAAGCCCGTTCAAAGATGCACTACGCGTCAACGTTGGCTGGTATGTCATTCGCGAACGCCTTCTTGGGAATTAACCACGCCTTGGCGCACAAGACTGGTGGAGAATTCGGTTTGCCACACGGTTTGGCAATCTCAATCGCCATGAAGCACGTCATTAAGTTCAACGCGGTAACTGGTAACGTTAAGCGTACGCCATTCCCACGTTACGAGACGTACACGGCCCAAAAGGATTACGCTGATATCGCCCGCTACCTTGGTTTGCAAGGTAAGAATGACGCTGAATTGGTTGACGCTTTGTTGGCTAAGATTGACACGTTGTTCGCCGGTGTTGAAGTACAACCTTCATTGTCAGCTAACGGTGTTTCAAAGGCTGACTTTGAGAAGTCATTGGACACGTTGCCTGACTTGGTTTACAACGACCAAACGACGCCAGGTAACCCACGTCAACCTCGTTTGGAAGAAATCCGTCAATTGTTGAAGGACCAATTCTAAACCGCGCACTATCTAAATAATGACAAAACGCCCCAGGTCCGCAGCCATGAACCTGGGGTGTTTTTTAAGTTGTTAGTCTGCGTGGACGATAAATGTATTAACGCGTGATGTTCGCGAAACGAATTCTGTGACGGAACCTTGCATTAACCGTTCGACAGCATTCATACCAGTTGCGCCGATGACGATTAAATCGATGTCATATTGCGCGGGGATCACTTTAGCAATAATGTTTTTAGGATTGCCAGTTTCGCTAATGACGGTCAAATTAGTGACGCCGGCTTGTTTTGCTTCAGTAGCAAAACGTTCTAAAAGTGCTTTGCTCTGTGTAATCGCGTTTTCTTCTAACTCATGTGAGTAATGCGCCGCGTCTTTTAACTTATTCGTATCAACCACGTTTAAGATATACAAGTGTCGTGATGGCGTGTTATTGACAATTTCGACAGCTGTTGCGAAGGCGGCTTCTGATTCTTTTGAGCCGTCTACAGGCGCTAAAATATGTTGGTAGTTATGGATTGATTGCATCGCTGAATTCCCCTCAAAATGTTCATTGCCTTTATTGTACACGATTCAAACAAAACCCGGCTATTCTCTTTGGATAGGGGTATAATGATGGGTAAATAAGTTAAAAACGAGGCCAGTAAAATGGAATATCGAACATTATCAAACGGTGTGGTCATGCCAGTATTGGGGTACGGTATGGCACAAGTGCAGGGGCCTGAGGCGGTGCAAGCAGTTAAGGACGCCATTGCAGCGGGGTACCGGGCGATTGATACAGCTGTCATTTATGATAATGAGGCTGACATCGGTCAGGGAATTGCCGAATCTAATGTCGATCGATCAAATTTATTTCTGACAACCAAGGTTTGGGTGCAGGACATGACTTATGAGGGGGCAAAGGCGTCAGTGATGCGTTCTCTTGAATTGCTACAAACGGACTATTTGGATTTGGTGTTATTACACCACCCAATTGGTGATGTTTGGGGTGCTTGGCGGGCGTTGGAAGAGCTTTATGCCGCCGGTAAAATTCGGGCGATTGGCGTGTCAAATTTCTCACCAGCGTTGTTAGCCCAGTTTATTGCGCTTAATGATATTGCACCGATGGTTAATCAAATTGAAAACCATCCATTCCACCAACAAGTTGATAAGGTAGCGTATTTCCAAGAGCAAGGTGTTTTGGTGGAAGCTTGGGCACCATTCGCTGAGGGCATGCATGATGTCTTCCATTCCCCAATTTTGACCGCGATTGCTGATAATCATGGTAAGTCAGTTGGACATGTCATCCTCCGGTGGTTGTTGCAACGGGGAATTAGTACCATTCCGAAGTCAATGAAGCCAGCACGGATGCGCGATAATTTAAATGTATTTGATTTTGAATTGACTGAACCAGAAATGGCCGCGATTGCCACAATGAATACAGGGGAAACTTTGTTTGGCGGTTCGGATGATCCGGATGTTGCACACGTTGAGAAGATGCTGAACTGGACAGTCACACACTAAGATAGGAAAAAGATGGGATTTATTATCATATTGATTTTGGTCGCGCTGTTTGTGTACACACAATCACGCAAGCGACGTCACGATCACGAGATGCGTCAAAAAGCTGACTATCTTGAAGGTAAATTTGAAGACATCACGAAAAAGTAAATGCTAAGCGTCAATTCAGATTAATGAGTTGACGCTTTTTACCTATCGTCAGGGGCCGAATTACCCTGTATAATAGACGTTGACAGAAAAAATTAGAGAGATAGGAGGCGCGATAAAATATGGACATTGCAGAAATGAAGACGCGCCAGTCTCACATTCGTAACTTTAGTATCGTGGCGCACATTGACCACGGTAAGTCGACGATTTCAGATCGTATTCTGGAAGCAACGCACACGGTTACTGAACGTGAGATGCAAAATCAATTGTTGGACACGATGGATTTGGAACGTGAGCGTGGTATCACGATTAAGATGAATGCCGTTGAAGTTCACTACAAGGCCAACGATGGGGAAACCTACATTTTCCACTTGGTTGATACTCCAGGACACGTCGACTTCTCATATGAGGTGTCTCGTTCACTAGCAGCCGCTGATGGGGCGATTTTGGTTGTTGACGCCGCCCAAGGTGTAGAAGCCCAAACGTTGGCAAATGTTTACTTGGCCTTGGAAAACGACTTGGAAATCTTACCATTGATCAACAAGATTGACTTGCCAGCTGCTGATCCAGAAGCTGTCCGGGCTGAAATCGAAGATGTTATTGGCATTGATGCATCTGAAGCTGTTTTGGCATCAGCTAAGCAAGGTATCGGAATTCCAGAATTGCTTGAGCAAATCGTGGCGAAGATTCCCGCGCCAGAGGGAGATTTGGAAGCGCCATTGCAAGCGTTGATTTTTGACTCAGCCTATGATTCCTACAAGGGCGTTATTTTGACTGTCCGGGTGAAGGAAGGTGTTATGAAGCCGGGTGATAAGATTCGCTTCATGAACTCGGGGGCTGAATACGAAGTCACAGAAGTGGGTGTTAACTCACCACACCCTGTGAAACGTGATTTCTTGATGGCTGGTGATATTGGTTATGTCGCTGCCTCGATTAAGAACATCCGTGACGCTCGCCCTGGTGATACGATTACGTCAGTTAAGAACCCAGCGGCGGAAGCGTTGCCAGGTTACCAACCAATGACGCCTATGGTGTACTCAGGTTTGTACCCAACGGATAACTCAAAGTACAATGACTTACGTGAAGCGCTTGAAAAGTTGCAATTGAACGATGCGTCATTGGAATTCGAGCCTGAGACGTCACAAGCATTGGGATTTGGTTTCCGTACTGGATTCTTGGGCTTGTTGCACATGGATGTGGTGCAAGAACGACTTGAACGTGAATTCGATATGGAATTGATCACGACGGCGCCATCTGTAACGTACCACGCGTATACAACAGACGGTGAAATGGTTGAAGTGGCCAACCCATCAGAATTACCTGAAGCTAGTGCCATCAAGTGGATTGAAGAGCCATACGTGCACGCTCAGATTATGGTGCCAAACGAGTACGTTGGGGCAGTTATGGAATTGGCACAACAAAAGCGTGGTGAATTCGATACGATGGATTACTTGGACCAAAACCGCGTTAACGTGAAGTACTACATTCCGTTGTCAGAAATCATCTTTGACTTCTTCGATAAGTTGAAGTCAAACACGCGAGGTTACGCGTCATTAGATTACGAGATTTCAGGTTACCGCCAGTCTGACTTGGTTAAGATTGATATCTTGCTAAATGGGGACAAGGTCGATGCCTTGAGCTTTATTGTGCACAAGGATTTTGCACAAGAACGTTCACGGATTATTACGGCGAAGTTGAAGCAAATCATTCCACGTCGTAACTTCGAAATTCCAGTGCAAGCGGCCATCGGTTCAAAGATTGTCTCACGTTCAACGATTAAGGCTTACCGTAAGGATGTTACGTCAAAGATCCACACGGGTGACCCTGATCGTCGTGCAAAGTTGTTGGATAAGCAAAAGCGTGGTAAGAAGCGCATGAAGGCGGTTGGAACGGTTGATGTACCGCAAGAAGCCTTTATGGCGGTGCTTAAGGCCGAAGATGATACAGAATTTGCAAAGGGTGCCAACCATTAAGCGCGTTTTACGTGACGACATTCGGAAAATTCTTTGGTTAAGAGTCTACCATTCTTACTGAAGATATGTTATTATATTCAGGTTAAATAAACTGACTCTGGTTCTTATAGATCCAGGGCGATAAGGAGAAACACGATGAAGGCTGATATCCACCCAGATTACCACCAAGTGGTTTTCGTTGATTCAACTACTGGTTACAAGCTATTGACTGGTTCAACTCGTACTTCAAACGAGACGATCGAGTTCGAAGGTGCTGAGTACCCAATGATCCGTGTTGAAGTTACGTCAGATTCACACCCATTCTACACTGGTAAGCAAAAGTTTACTACTGCCGATGGTGCGGTCGACAAGTTCAACAAGAAGTACGGTTTGGCTTAATTTTAAGCGATTCAATACTGAAAAAAACCATCCAACTTTCGGGTTGGATGGTTTTTTGTATTGTTGAAATGATAGCTTGCCAGAGCAGGTTTTTAAATAATTTCAAGACCTTACTTTTCGTAAGTTCCAGTCGTATAATAATGCTGTTTTAAAGAAAGAAGGATAATTAATAATGGTTAAGACAGCTTTAGTGACTGGTGCGAACAAGGGAATTGGCTATGCAATTGCCCAACAATTGTTGGAGCAGGGCTATACCGTTTTGGTTGGCGCTCGCGATGCTGGTCGCGGTGAAGCAGCTGTACGTGAGTTGCAAACGTTTGGAAATGCAGAATTGTTGTTAGTTGATGTCGCTGATTTGGACAGTATTCATGCGGCAGTGGCAAGCATCACTGCAAATTATGACGGCTTGGACTTGTTGGTTAATAACGCTGGAATCTCCGGTGATATGGATCGCACAGCATGGGAGTACGAGACACAAGAACTGCTTGATATTTACAAGGTTGACTTTATCGGACCATATGAACTAACGAAGGGGCTTTTGCCTGTGTTGCAAAAGAACAGTGGGACGATTATCAATATTTCGACGCCAATTGAACCAGGTAAATGGTGGCACCCACTTGGGTACATGGCAGGTAAGGCACCGCTTAACGTTATGACTAAGGACTTCGGTCTTGAGTTTGAGCAACAAAATATGCCAATTGAGATTTTTGCCGTGATGCCAGGGGCCGTATCTACGGACTTGAATGGGCACATTGAAGGTGATTTCGTTCGTACTACGGACAATGCGGCTGAGTTGATTTTGTCATTCTTCTTTGATGATCAGAACCACAATGGTCAAGTGATCAATGAAGATGGGTCAGTCGTTAACTACAATCCACAACACTAGGAATGTAAAGTATATTTGGGGTTTGATGGGCATACTCATTGGCACCATTATTGTGCAGCGATTTGGCTGGTATCAGTCAGTTAAGAAGCAAGCTAATGTCATACAAATTATTGGTATTATTATCATGGTTGCGGATGTCATAATGATGCAATTGCAGTAGCAAATTAAATATAGGAAATAGTCGGATTTTTAAACCAATTATTCGTCGTGACAACCGCGAAGCAATATTGCTTTGCGGTTTTTTTACTGCTCTAAATAGCTCGCAAGAATAAATCTTGTACAATTTATGGGAAATAAGTCGACCTTATGTTTTTTGAAAATACACAAAAGCGGTCTGGTTTTTACAAACACGTGCTAAATATAGGAGAAACTAAATGCAACGTTTGTTTAGGTGTACAATTCCGTATGTTTTCACCAGGGAATGATTAACTGAATATTGACGGAGTGTTGTACAATATTTAAGTGAAGAAAAGTAAGTGGAACCGGATTGTCGGAATGTTAAAACGTCCGGCGTCTGAGTTGATACTTTGAAGATCAGAGCCAAACGTTCTGGAAATATTATTTAGAAAGTAATGTTGGATTATGCAACCTCATAATCTTGCATGAGTAAAAAGACTGCCAATCATCCAGGTTGGAAGCCTTTTTTGTGACGTGAGAAATATTAACCATGGATAAGACTACCCGATTAACATTAGCGGCGAATTTAGCAGCCGGTCGCCAACAAAAAAATGTGTCGATTGAAGATATTGAACGAATTGGTATTTCGAAGTCACGTTATTACCGTTATATCAACGGGGAAGTAGATATAACGGTTGCGGATTTACACAAGTTACTTGAATTACTATCAATGTCATTTTCTGAGGCACTTTATCATACAGTTGAAGAAGCTGACATCATTCAAAATCGAGAAATTTCAGTGCTAACGCATTTACGGTCGTTTACGATTGTTGATATGGCAAAACTTGCAATTGACGGACAAACAATGGATGCTAAAACTTTTTGGCCGTTGTATCAAACGTTTGTAAAATCAATTGTCTTGTATCGCGAATATATGCCAAGTACTTTCTAT
>NZ_KQ970396.1:9016-12189 GCF_001579105.1 Weissella sp. DD23
ATTAATCATCAGCCAACGCGATCTTCAAATGTGGAAATGCGATCGTTGAAACGGTTACTTAATTTTATTAACGGTTGGATTATGTCGGGTAATGATAACCGTCGGGACAGTATTGAAAACTTTTTGGCAGCGGCCCGTCGATTGCAAATTGATGTTATCACGATGAATGATTTGCAGGTATCTATGACCGATATCTGGACGAAATCCCAGACTGTGCGAGAGACGGGTACGCCGACTGGTCTCCAACAGTTATCGTATTACGCTGAAATTGTGCCACCATTTGAATTAACGAGTATTGGTGACTATTTGCACCAAGTTATTCGTGATAAGCGGATCAAGGTACAGGAGCTGGCGCAATATGGTTTTTCAAAAACCAAGGTTTACCGGATGTATGACGATGATGCGTCGTTTCGGGTGAACGATTTGTTGACGCTGATGCCACATCTCGGGTTAATGCCTGGTGATTTGGATGCCGTTGTACCACAATTTAATGACGCGACGTATCGTGTGAAGTACAATCTTCAGTTCGTGGCTGAGACGTTTATACCAACGGCGGTTGCGCAGGCGAAAATGCGCTACGACGAAACTGGCCACTTAGGATTTCTGGAACAATGGTTGGAGCTACGCATGATCATTGGTAGTCGACTGGATGGCCGGTGGTATGCCAGCGAAGAAGCAAAGTCGTTGGGCCAACAGGCGCAACGGCTGCTACAAAGTATGGACACCTGGCATGATTCAGAATTTCGTATTTTGAAATTGGCGTGGATGGCAGTCGATTCAGTGGCTGGCGTCCATATGATGGTGAATATGACGCACGCGAATGATGTTGATAATATTTTGCAACGAACTTATGCCAACCGTGTTGTTGAAGGCGTTGAGTATGCGATATTTAAAGCAATGTTTGAAGGTAACCAAGAATTACTGGATGCGCTTTTACAAGTTGCGTTTGAAGAGCAAAAACGCGATGACAAGGCACTAAAGTATGCCTCGTGGCGTTGGCGCTTCTTGATGTATGAAAACTACCGCACATACTTCACTAATCCAGAAGAGGCGGTTGGCCACCTCGTTGATTTTTTTGCTGACTATGATGAACTAGTTGGTGAATTTGAAATTACCGATAAGTACAAAACGTTGTTTAATGCTATGTGGCGAGAACATTTGGCGAAAAAGTAGACATGAGCGGGAAGTTTTCCTCGCTGATGACAAAGAGTCGGTAGAATAGCTAATGTTGAGAGTTAACCGACTCGACACTTTTCTCATATAATGTTTAATACTAACCTAATTAAACAATAACCATATACATAAGAGCACCCGTGATTCTAACCAAATCGTGGGTGTTTTTATGTATATATGCATATTTTATGGATATACGGTTTAGAATTGTATATCTTTGCATAAAACCATGTTTCAAGGCGGGGAAATGTGGTATTATATTCAACGTTGCTGTAAACGCAACCGTAATAAAACAAATAAAGTTATGATTTAAAAAGGAGTCGGGGATGGCTGATAAAAATACGGCACCAGATTCATTACAACGGGGTTTGTCTAAACGACATGTCACGATGATTGCCATTGGTGGCACAATTGGTACGGGATTATTTCTAGGTGCGGGCGACTCGATTAGTCTGACAGGACCATCGATCTTGTTCGTGTACCTATTAACGGGAATTTTCCTTTACATTATGATGCGCGCAATCGGCGAGCTACTCTATGCAGACCCAGATAACAATTCGTTTGTGAGTTTTGTGTCTAAATATCTGGGGCCTGGCGCTGGTCACTTCGTTGGCTGGTCATACTGGATTACGTTAATTTTACCGGCAATGGCGGAGTTAACGGCGATTGGTAAATATGTCCAATTCTGGCTACCAACGATGCCGGCATGGCTAATTGAAATTGTCGTGATGTTACTATTGGTTGGTGTGAACTTGGTCGCAGTCAAATTTTTTGGAGAGGCGGAGTTTTGGTTCTCTTCAATTAAAATTATTGCCATTCTGGGTATTATCATTACTGGAATTTTGATGATGATTACCGGCTTTAAAACACCAGGCGTTCACGGTGGGGTGGTGTCATTTGCAAACATTACCCACCATTTCCAGCTGTTTCCAAATGGGGGCATGAATTTTATGATGGCGTTCCCAATGGTATTCTTTGCATTCGTGGGAATTGAATTTGTCGGTTTGATGTCTGCTGAAACCAAAAATCCACGTGAAGTCATGCCTAAGGTAATTAACACGGTGTTGTTCCGTATTTTGGTGTTCTATGTGGGAGCTTTGGCCATTATCATGTCAATTTATGATTGGCATTATTTACCAGCTGATCAAAGCCCGTTCGTCTTTATTTTTAAGTTAATCGGGATTGATTGGGCGGCGGCTTTGCTGAACTTTGTGGTGTTGACCGCTGCGATGTCAGCATTAAACACACTGATTTATTCAGCTGGTCGTGATGTCTACGCGCTGGCCCTTGAAAATACCGGTAAATGGCAAGACTACTTCAAGCGCTTGTCAACAAAGGCGATTCCAGCCCGCGCAATTTTGTTCTCAGCGATTTTGATTATGCTTACACCTGTGATTAACGCATTACCAATTTTTGAGTCAGCGTTTAATTTCTTTGCGTCAGCTACGGCAGCGATTACCTTGGTTATTTATAGCTTAATCATGATTGCGCACCGCAAGTATCGGGCCAGTGCAGATTTCATTGAAGACGGGTTTAAGATGCCGTTTTATAAAGTTGCTAGTCCTTTGACGTTGCTATTCTTTCTCTTTATCTTTGTGACATTGTTCTTGGATAAGACGGATACAATTGCTGCGTTAGGTGGCATTGCTTGGACCGTGGGTTATGGCTGGTACAGTCATAAAAAATATGGTATGAAATTTAACTAAATCATATGTAAAAAGGTGGGATAACAATTGTTATCTCACCTTTATTTGTGTTTTTATTAAATTTAGATTAGAATAAACGCACGGATTAAACTGGAGGATGGATATGACGACATTGACAGGACAGGATTTGCGCGCATTGCTCAAGGAACAAGCTTTACTGGAAGAAACTATGGCTTTAGCGGGGTGGGACCAGCTGACTGGTATGCCTAAGGATGCCAGCGAGTTCCGCGCAGAATTGCAAAGTTATTTAACAGAAAAGTATCTGGGTGTTTCGACGGGTGATCAAGCCAAGGC
>NZ_KQ970396.1:12209-20375 GCF_001579105.1 Weissella sp. DD23
CTTTGGTTGCGTACTTCGCAGGACACGGGGATGAATTGTCAGCCGACGAACAGGCACTTTTTGCTAAGTTCCAGGAAGACTATGAGCGTGATGCAGCCGTGCCGGCTGATGAATACATTGCTTTTAACAAGTTGACTTCAACAGCGCAGGATGCTTGGGCAGAAGCCCGCGAACAAGATGATTACGCCATTTATGCGCCATATTTGGCACAGCTAATTGATTTAAAGCGTCGTTTTATTACATACTGGCGTAAAGATGAGGCGACACCATATGATGTGTTGCTGAATCAGTTTGAACCAGGGCTAACCGTTGCAAAGCTAGATGCCGTTTTTGCAGAGGTAAAGGCGGGGGTTGTTGCGCTGCGTGAACGTTTGGCAACAGAAGGAACTGAACCGGCAGACGACTTTTTACAGCGAGAGGTCGCGGTTAGTGACCAACGGGCGTATGTTTGGGATGCGGCCGTTCGCTTAGGTTATGATCCTAATAAAGGTCGATTAGACGATACGGTGCACCCATTTATGCAAGATTTGAATCGTAATGATGCCCGTATTACAACCCGGTGGTCAGCCACTGATTTTCAAATGGCTGTGTTAGGAATCTTGCACGAGGCCGGTCACGGTCTCTTTGCACAGAATGTTGCGCCTAAATGGGATTACACACCGTTTAATAAATCAATAGCAATGAGTATTCATGAATCACAGTCGTTATTTAATGAAGTAATGATTGGCCGCTCAGAAGCCTTCTTACGTCATGATTATCCAATTATGCAACAGGCTTTCCATGGTGTCTTAGACGATGTTGATTTTGAGACATTCTATAAAGGGTGGATGAAAACACAGGCTAGTCTAATTCGGACGGAAGCTGATCCATTAACATATCCGTTGCATATCATTATTCGTTATGAAATTGAAAAAGCTATTTTTAACGATGATATTGATATTGCAACCTTACCAGCCCTTTGGAATGCAAAGTATGAGGAATACCTAGGTATCCGACCACCATCAAATTTGACAGGTATCTTACAAGATATTCACTGGGCCGGCGGTGATTTTGGCTACTTCCCATCATATGCCCTTGGCCATTTGTATGCGGCCCAATTCCGTCACGAAATGGCAAAAACACTTGATATCAACAGCTTGCTGGCTGCTGGAAACATCCAACCGTTGTTTGATTGGCGTAAGGCGAATATTTGGCAATACGGCGCATCAAAAACACCTGCTCAAATTTTGTATGCGGCAACGGGCGAGGAGCTTAATCCACAATATTGGCTTGATTTGCAAACGGAACGATATTTGCAAGCGTACCAAATTTCGGATAACAATTAAAAACATCTCATTTTGTTGTTGACATCTTTTAACACTTCCCGTAAACTTGGTTCATCGGTAGGACGTTACATTGTATGGCAGAGAAGCCACGGTTTGCTGTGAGTGGCGCAGGTGTAACGACTGAACTATTTACAACCTAATAGCAGTAAAGTGAATTGAGGCGATTAGTCTCAATTAATTTGGGTGGTACCGCGGATTTTGATGATTCGTCCCAGTGATGTGTGTTGACACATTACTGGGACTTTTTTTGTATTGGAGGACTGAAGCATGGGGTATGGACAATAGTTACTGGCGTCGGCGGGTTAATTCGTTATCGACGCTTATGGCAACTAACAAGACACTCGGTAATGAATTAAAGGAGATCGGACGATGAAACAAACAGAAACGCCGCGATTTGGGCACGCATTAATCCTCGTTATTTTATTAGTTATTATTTTTGGTGGTAGCATTATTGGCCTCGGATTATCACCGTACGTACCGTTGCTTATTAGTTTGTTAGCAACGATGATTTTTGCCAAACTACGTCGCGCAACTTGGGACGATATTCAAACCCAGTTACTGGCCGGCATTCAAACGGCATTAGCACCGTTGTTTTTGTTCTTGCTGATTGGTATGTTGATTGCCCTATGGATGGGCACAAATGTCATTCCGACAATGCTGTGGTTGGGGTTCAACGTCGCCAATGCTGCATGGTTCTTGCCGAGTGCTTTGTTGGTGACAGCGATTGTCGGGTCGATGATTGGGTCAGCCTTTACAACGCTAGCCACGGTTGGGGTGGCACTAATGGGTGTTGGTACGGCGATGGGCTTTTCACCAGCATTGGTTGCCGGGGCGGTATTGTCGGGCGCTATTTTTGGTGATAAAAGTTCACCATTGTCAGATTCAACCAACCTGGCTTCGTCAATTGCAGAGACAGATCTGTTTGCGCACATTAAAAACTTAATGTGGACGACGTTGCCTGCTTTGGTTGTGTCATTTATCATTTTTATTGTGTTAGGAACGGGGCATGCCGGGGCATCCGCTGCTGAATTGCATCATCTAGCCGGTTTACTAACGCCAACGTGGTGGACAGTGGTGCCATTGGTATTGTTAGTCGGGATGGCTTGGGCGAAAATCCCCGCAATTCCAACCTTGTTGGTGAACGTTGGTGTAACAGGCGCTTACTTCCTACTGAATCATAATATGACAACGCTAGCCGATGTTTTGCTAAACGGTTTCAAAACTGCCGCTAAGAACGACATGTTGCAGTCACTTTTGAACCGGGGTGGTATGTTAGCAATGATGCCAACGGTGATTATTATCATGCTGGCTTTGGCACTTGGTGGCTTGTTAACCGAACAGAAAATCTTACAAGCTGTGATGATGCCACTTGCGAACCGAATTAAGCATGGCGCTGGTGTGATTACGGGGACCATCGTGACTGGCATTGCGGCGAACTTCATGATTGGTGAACAATACTTGGCAACGATTCTGCCAGGTCAATTATGGAAACAAGCCTTTGACCGTGTGGGCTTATCACGCTTAGCGTTGGGACGTTCAGTTGAAGATTCGGGAACGGTCGTAAACTACTTGGTACCATGGGGTGTTGCCGGTAGTTTTGCCGCGCAAACCTTAGGCGTACCGGTGCACGTGTTTGCGCCATTTGTATTCTTCTCATTGTTGTCACCAGTCTTTTCATTGTTATCAGCTTGGACAGGTATTGGTATTAAAAAACGTGATGCCTAAAAAAATAAAAGCGACCGGAATTTTTTCTGGTCGCTTTTATTATTTTTAAATGTGTTCCGCAAGTTGGAATTTTTGCGATAACGCCAATCATTTTCCTCGCTTATGAATGGCTTGTAAGGCAAGTTGATGGGCACCTTGGTTTTGACGGTCGGGAATCCAGGTCGTTAAAACAATTGGATAACGATCAATCAGCATCATTAAACGGTCGATCTGGGCCGGATAATGTTTGGCATAAGATTTACCAATGCTATCAGCAACTAATTTAGAATCGGTATAGAACATGACCATGTCGCCCGCATCGGCTAATGTCGCCAAATGTTCAAAGGCTAGGATAGTGGCAGCAAATTCAGCTTCATGATTGGTCATGTCACCTAAATATTCATATTGTTGGCTTTGGGTGCCATCTCGGACGATGACAATGCCGGCACCACTTGGACCGGGGTTACCCTGGGTCGCTGCGTCAGCATACAACTTGATTAACATGACAAATACCTCTGCTTTCATTATACTAGAGAATAGTACAAACGCCCGAAAGGAGACGTGTTAGTCATGAAGGGTTACTACCAACCAGCAGGATTAATTGGCTGGGTAAGCTGGGCATGGATTGTGATGATCGCATTATTCGGCGGTGTCATGTGGCTCGAGGTCACGCATTTGAATGTCTGGACGTACTGGTCATTTGGTATCTTTCTTGTGATTGCCGGGGCGGTAATTTTCCGTCGTCGGGTGTATCTCGATGATGATGCGCTACGCTTCCCACCAATTGTGGGAATCCACACAGAAAAAATTCATTTTGCAGATATGCAATTTGTGCAATTTACAAAACATACAGTCATGTTTAGTCATGATGGTGAACAGTACAGTTATTGGATGAATGCGAGCTTTTTGCGAGCGTTCAAGGCAAAGATTGAAGGAAAAAACGAAAACATATGAGTGAAGAAACGTTAGTGATTACTGACCAAACTGGCCGCCTTGATAAAGTTGTGGCTGATGCGTTTGACGATTATACGCGTACGCAAGTTACGGGGTGGATTAATGATGGCATTTTAACAGTGAACGGGGCTGTTAAGAAGGCTAAGTATAGTGTTAAACCAAATGACGAAATCAAATTTACGGTACCTGAAGCGGTCGAAATTGATTTACAACCCGAGGATATTCCACTTGATATCGTGTATGAAGATGACGATTTGTTAGTTGTCAACAAGCCACAAGGGATGGTTGTTCATCCTGCATTGGGCCATGAATCCGGCACATTGGTGAACGCGTTGATGTTCCACACACCGTTGTCAACAATCAATGGTGTGGTCCGTCCCGGCATTGTGCACCGTATTGACAAGGATACGTCAGGGTTGCTGATGGTTGCGAAGAACGATAAGGCACATGAATCATTGTCTGCGCAATTGAAGGATAAGAAAAACTTGCGTCAATATTATGCCTTGGTGCATGGTGAATTCGTTGAAAACGAGGGGACTATTAAGGCGCCACTTGGCCGTTCATCCGCTGACCGCAAGAAGCAAGCCGTCGTTGCTGGTGGCCGTGATGCTGTGACGCATTTCAAGGTTGTAAAACGCTTCGTTGGGTACACATTACTGCAAGTAACCCTTGAAACAGGACGTACGCACCAAATTCGTGTGCATATGGCCTATATTGGTCATCCAGTTGCTGGCGATCCATTGTACGGACCAAAGAAGACGTTGCCAGGTAATGGTCAATATTTGCACGCGGCTACGTTGGGGCTCACGCAACCAACGACCGGGGAAGATATGACGTTTGAAGCGCCATTGCCAGACTACTTTACAGCGATGTTGGATCAGCTTGACCCATATGCTGAGATTACAGATTAATCAACAATTGAGCGAATATTCGTGCTAGAATGAAGGTATCTTCTTAAAGTCATCCAGAGAGGTGGCTAGGGGGTAACGCGACGAATGAGTTTAATTTAGGCGTTACCTATTTTGTATAGGTAACGCCTTTTTGTTATAGCAAAATAAAAAACGTGAAAAGGATGTCCATTATGGCTAAGGAAATTGTTGACGCAATGGCGATGCAACGTGCACTGACGCGTATTACGTATGAGATTATCGAGAAGAATAAGGGGATTAACAATCTTGTGATTGTGGGGATTAAGACGCGTGGTGTCTTTATCGCTGAACGCATTGCACAACGATTACAGCAACTTGAAAATGCCCAAATTCCGGTGGCTCAGTTGGATATTTCAACCTACCGTGATGATGCAACCGATCGGGGTTCAAAGGCAGAATTGGATATTGATATTGATGGCAAACGCGTTATTTTGGTCGATGATGTGCTTTATACGGGTCGAACAATTCGTGCTGCTTTAGATGCGTTGATGGATAATGGCCGTCCGGCTGTGGTTAATTTGGCAGTGTTAGTGGATCGTGGTCACCGTGAGTTACCAATTCGCGCGGATTTTGTTGGTAAGAATATTCCAACGGCAGCGGCTGAACGTATTAATGTGAATGTCACTGAAATCGACGGTGTTGATTCAGTTGAAATTCGTTAAGACCCGCTTATTTGACGGAAAGGAGGGATCGCTATCCATAGCGATAGCGGGAACGACGTCATGACGAAACGTTATTTAATTTTGCAGGATGGCACCGTCTATGCTGGTGAAGCGTTTGGGGCGCCTGCAACAACTTTTGGTGAAATTGTTTTTCATACCGCAATGACTGGTTACCAGGAAGTCATTACCAATCCGATTTATCACAATCAAATTGTGATGTTTACCTCACCAACGATTGGGGCAGCGGGAATTAATCATCGGGCGGATGAGTCAATTGTGCCAACGGTGAAAGGGGTTATTGTTCGTGAAATTGCTGATGTGTCAACTAATCGGCTGCAGTCAATGAGTTTGCACGACTATTTAAAGCGACACAATGTCCCCGGCATTTCACAAATCGATACGCGTGCGTTGGCCCGCCACTTGCGCAAAACAGGTACGCAAAAGGCGTCAATTGTTGACGTACCAGACGCGCACGCATTTGACCAGTTACGGGCCATGGTGTTGACGACTCGCCAAGTTGCGCAAGTCTCAACGCCGAAAGCCTATGCTAATCCAGGGCGTGGCGCAAACGTGGTGGTGCTTGATTTTGGTTTGAAAAACGGCATTCTCCGTATGCTGAGTGATTTTGATGCGAATGTGACGGTATTACCATATAATGCGACTGTTGATGAAGTGGCTAATCTTGACCCTGATGGGATTGTGTTGTCATCTGGCCCAGGTGACCCACGCCAAATTCCAGATGAAACGTTTGATATTATTCGCCAATTCCAAACCCGGGTGCCACTTTTCGGCATTGGACTTGGACACGAACTATTTGCGATTGCGAATGGGGCTACTTTGCAGCAAATGCCAGTTGAGCACCACGGCATGAATCATCCAATTCGTGAACAAATCACGAGTCGGATTATGTTTGCCACCCAGGGCCAGGGTTACGCGGTTAATCCGGATTCTGTACGGGAAACGGATATGTTCGTGACCCATATTGATATGACGGATGGTGTCGTTCAAGGACTGCGTCACCGCGACTATCCGGCTTTTAGTGTGCAATTTTTCCCAGATACGGCCCCAGGCCCCTTTGAAGCAACGCAAGCATTTGATGAATTTATGGAAATGGTGACGGCACGACGAGGAGGATGGCTTTCATGACCGAGCGAATTTTAATAATCGGTGGTTCAGCGAATGACTTTGGTCGTGAAACTGAAAGTGATGCCGCCAGTTACCAAGTGGTTAACGGCTTGGTGAAACGGGGACATCAAATTGTGATTGCTGATGACAATCCGTATGGTTTTACAACTGAGCGTGAGGAAATAAAAGTCATTGAAACACAATTAACGGCCCCAAATTTGGTTAAAGTGATTGTCGAAGAACATATTACGGCGATCGTGGCATCAGTGGGTGGCTTAACAGCGGTACGCCTGAGTGCTGAAATTTTACAAATTTTAGGTAACGATGCGCCGAAAGTGTTGGGGATGACATTGCCTGTGATGCAAGCCGCCCAAAATACGAAATATTTACAGGAGCGGTTGACCCAATTAAAGTTGCCAGCTGTCCAAACACGTTTAGCTAGCAATGTTAGTGAAGCGTTTGATGCGGCACGCGATTTTGATTTTCCAGTGGTTGTTCGATCAGTGGCACCTGTTGGTCAAACCATTCGTTTGCAGGTTGAGGATGCTGAAGAACTAGAAGGAGCGGCTGAAACGGCGTTAAATCGATCATTAACCCACCAAGTAAACGTGGATAAAAGTATTCGCGGTTACCAGGAAATTGCGATGGTGGTGGTACGTGATCGCATGGATACGACTTTGCTGATTGGCGGTGTCGAAGATATGGATCCGGTCGGCATTCACTCAGCCGATTCAATTGCGATTACACCTGTGCAGACGTTGCCTGATCCAATGTTCCAAACTTTGCGTAACGCGGCCTTTACGGTTGCGCGTGGCTTTAACGTGCAAGGTCTATTGGAAGTTCGCTTTGCGGTTAATCCGGCGAATGAAGAATTTGTCATCACTCGAGTAACACCGTACTTTGATCGCACCTCAGCAATGGTTGTTACGGCGACGGGTTATCCATTAGTACCAGTGATTACAGGCTTGATGGTTGGCGAAAGTTTGACCTCAGTTCGGATTCCATCAATATACGCTGATCACACGGCACTATTAGAACCGACGATGGATCACATCGTGATTCGTTTTCCTGTGTTTGCCTTCGGAGAACTTGAGACGGCCGGTATCAAGACAGAAAATCGATTAGATACCGTGCAAAAATCAGTTGGGGCTACGATTGGTGTCGGTCGTAGTGTTGAAGAAGCGTTGGAAAAAGCGATTCGAGCAGCACACTTTAACAATCGTAATTTTTCACCAACATTGATGAATGCGTTAACGGATAATGAGATTGTTGAGCAGTTGATTCACCCCCGTGATAATCGAATTTTGGTCTTGCTTGAGGCTTTACGACGAGGGTATACCGTTGATGAACTGGCAGAATTAACTAAAATTAATGCCTTTTATTTCTACAAGCTGCAACGACTTAATAACCTGGAGCAAGCTGTGAAAGATAATCCGTGGGAAGCGGATGTGCTCCAACAAGCCAAGT
>NZ_KQ970396.1:20568-29855 GCF_001579105.1 Weissella sp. DD23
GATGTGCTCCAACAAGCCAAGTATTACGGCTTGTCAGACGGGTTAGTTGCTAAATTGTGGGATGAAAAGTACGAGGCAGTACGCCGTTATCGTTGGGATAATGGTATTTTGCCAACCTACAAGGCGTTTGAACCATCGGCGGGTGAGTTTGAAGAGTCAGTTTCGCAGTTTTATTCGACTTTCGAATCCGAAAACGAAAGTGAACGCTTAGGTGACGATTCGGCTTTGATTATCGGGACTGGCGCCTTTCGTTTAGGTGATGGTGCCGCAGCCTCATATGTGATGGCGACGGTGGCTGATGAACTTCGAAGTCAAGGTTTAAAGACAATTTTGATGAATAATAATCCGACTGATTTAACTTTCATACCGCAACTTGGTGATAAGCAATATTATGAACCGCTTGAAATTTCAGACGTGATGAATGTGATTGAAATTGAACAACCAACCCGTGTGTTCGTCCCTGGCAATCGCATTAAGCTGATTACCCAGTTACGTAAGATGGGGGTCAATGTGCAAGTGATTGCCAAAGAAAAATACTTGCCAAGTAGCATGTTGAGTGAAGGTGAACAGACAGTCGTTAATTATTTCTATGACGGGGTTGAATTGCACATCATCGGGATTGGCCATCAAGATAATGGCGGCATTTTATTGGATCAGTCTGCTATGACGCCTTCATTATGGGAAACTTTACCCCGGCCGGAGCTTGAAATCGATACGCCGGGCATGTACCAATTAATTGTTGATCGGTTACCAATAGATGGCGAGATTACTGCGGCCGATATTCGGCCTATGCCATTCACACATATTGCCTTTCTAGATAAGGTGACGGGTGTATCCTGGTTGCGACTGGTCGTACGGTATATGCTTGGGACGCCATCCGCGTCTGATGAGCAGTTGGTTGATCAACTCATGACATTACAATGGCGTCTCAAAACGGCACGTCTGCGGTATCGTGATGCGGATTTTGCCGAACATCTCAATACAACGCAAACGTTAGATAATGGACGCTTTGCAATGGGCGCAACGTATCAGGTGCTATAAGCAAACTTAAAGATAATATGGTAAACTGATACACATAATAAATTTTTGAAAGAAGGAATTTTTCCATGTGGAAGAAAGTAGTGGCTATTTTGGTTGTCGTTGCGGCAGCCTTGGGATTGGCTGTTTGGGGTGTAGGCCCTAAGTCAATCGCAACTACCGATTCAGGAAGTATTTCGCAAGCGGACTACTACAAGAAGTTAAAGAGCACCACTGAAGGACAACAACAATTGGCTAACATGATTATCCAAAAGGTGTTGGATAAGAAGTATGGTGACAAGGTATCGTCAAAGGCAATTACAAAGCAATATGATGACGTGAAGGCGCAATACGGTTCACAATTCTCAACGGCTTTGGCTAACAACGGTATGACGGAAGACTCATTCAAGGAGTCTTTGGAGTTGCAAGCTTTGGAGAAGGCCGCGGTTGAAGCAAACTCAAAGTTTACGACAAAGCAATTGAAGGAACAATACAAGAACTACACGCCTAATGTGAACGTTTCTGTTATCCTGGTTTCTTCAGAAGATGAAGCCAAGGATATGATTTCTAAGTTGGACGATGGTGATAAGTTCGCCACGTTGGCTAAGAAGTACTCAACAGACTCTTCAACTAAGGACAAGGGTGGTAAGATGGACGCCTTTGATTCAACCAACACAACTTTGGAAGACGACTTTAAGACGGCTGCTTTCAAGTTGAAGAAGGGTGAATACACAAAGACGCCTGTTAAGTCAGATACGTACTCAGGTTACTTTGTCATTAAGATGGATTCACGTGATGACAAGAAGTCATTCACAACTTTGAAGTCTAAGATGAAGGAAATCTTGGTGACGAACGAGATGTCTGATTCATCAAAGGTGCAAGCGATTATTGGTAACGAATTGGCTAAGGCTAACGTTAACATTAAAGATTCACAATTGAAGAATGTTTTGGCAACGTACACGCAAGCCGCTGCAACTGCTAAGGCTGCTAAGACGTCATCTTCTTCATCTGAATCTTCATCAAGCAAGGCATCTTCAAGTGCAAGTTCAAGTGAAGCAAGCTCAAGTTCAGCAGCTTCATCTGAATCTTCAGATAAGTAAACTAAAAGAGACCGGATTTTTCTGGTCTCTTTTTTTGTGCGCTAAAAATAAAACATTTTTGAATTACCTTGAAATATCATTCGGGAATAATGTACAATAATGAATGTTAAAAACGTTTCGTTCGTGTTTACGAATTTGAGAGGGGTTATATTATGATTGATCGCTACGCGCGACCTGAAATGCGTCACATTTGGTCTTTGGAAAATCAGTACCAATCATGGTTGGATGTTGAAATTGCTGTGACGGCGGGCTGGGTAGCAGAGGGCCACGTGCCTGAAGCGGACTTGGCAGCTATTCGGGCGAATGCTCGCTTTGACGTCACTCGCATTGCGGAAATTGAAGAGACAACGCGCCATGACATGGTAGCATTTACCCGAAATGTGTCTGAATCATTGGGTGAAGAACGGAAGTGGATTCACTATGGGTTGACGTCAACGGATGTCGTTGATACAGCGCAAGCTTTACGTCTACGCCAGGCAAATGACGTTATCAAGGCGGACCTGGTGGCATATCGTGATATTTTGGGTGAACTCGCCCTTCGTTACAAAGATACTGTGATGATGGGACGAACTCACGGTGTACACGCTGAACCAACAACGTTTGGTTTAAAGATGGCTCGTTTTTATCAGGCGGCCAAGCGTGACATTGATCGATTTGAACGAGTTGCTGAGCTGGTTGAGACTGGAAAGTTATCAGGTGCCGTGGGCACGTTTGCGAACGTACCACCAACTGTTGAAGAAGTTGCGATGAACGAATTGGGCTTAACGCCCCAACCCGTTGGCTCACAAGTGTTACCACGCGACTTACATGCGGATTATATGACGACAATCGCCTTGATCGGGACGACCTTAGAAGAAGTTGCCACCGAAATTCGTGGGTTGCAACGGTCTGAAATTCACGAAGTTGAAGAAGGCTTTAAGGGTGGCCAAAAGGGCTCTTCAGCGATGCCACACAAACGTAATCCGATTGGATCTGAAAATATTGTTGGTTTGTCACGTGTGCTACGAGGGTATTCAGTTACGGCGCTGGAAGATGTTACGTTATGGCATGAGCGTGATATTTCTCATTCGAGTGCTGAACGTATTATTTTGGCAGATGGTACAACGGTGCTAGATTACATGTTGCATCGTTTGACAGGTATCTTGGCTAATTTACAAGTGTTCCCTGAAACGATGAAGACGAATATGACCCGCACGTATGGGTTAATTTATTCACAGCGGTTGTTGTTGAAATTGGTAGATGCAGGCATGTCACGTGAAGCGGCTTATGATACTGTACAACCATTGACGGCGAAGTCTTGGGATGAACAAAAGCAGTTCCGTGATTTGGTGGATGCCGATCCAACCATTCAAAGTAAACTGACGGCAGCTGAAGTTGATGACGCATTTGATTATCATTGGCATCTCAAGCATGTTGATGACATCTTTAAGCGGGTTGGGTTACTGTAATTTCCCAAATGGCTAATCTTCAAATATTTTTGGTAGCGCTTTCTTCTGTGTTTAGGTATGATATAAGCAATCACAGATATGGAGGAAATTACTGATGGCATTGGAAGATCAAGTAAAAGGTAAGTTCGATGAAGTCTCAGGTAAGACCAAGGAAGTTGCTGGTGCGGCAACTGGTGATGCAAAACTAGAGGCTGAGGGAAAGGCCCAAGGTTTAACCGGTAAGGCGCGTGAAGCGCTAGGGGATTTGAAGGACAAGGCCGAGGATGCGGTAGATAATCTGAAGGACAAGTTCGATAAGAAGGACTAACAATCATGAGACACACCCGAATTATGGGTGTGTTTTTTATTTACTTTTTGTAAGCGAATGAATAAATATTGAATAATCTGTGAACACGTTAGCATTGCGTTGCGCAGAGAATGCCCAAAAACAGGCGTTTTCTGCGCTTTTTGTGTTAATTGTAAATGGGGTATACGTATATTTATTGGAAAAGGCGTGTTGACAATTCGATGAAAATAAAATACTATTTGAATATCGAATATTTCGATGTTCGAAATACTTTTTGGAAGGAGCGGGACTATGGCAGTTTTGACAACCACGGAAATTATGGATTTGATTCCAAATCGTTATCCAATTCTATATATGGATTACGTTGATGAGATGGTGCCTGGTGAGTCATTGATTGCGACAAAGAATGTCACTATTAATGAACAGTTCTTTCAAGGACATTTTCCAGGTAATCCAGTTATGCCTGGGGTACTAATTATTGAGTCGCTTGCACAAGCGGCATCTATTCTGATTTTGTCATCACCACAGTTCGTCGGTAAGACGGCTTACATGACGGGTATTGATAATGCCAAGTTCAAGCGCATGGTTAAACCAGGCGACGTCTTGAAGTTACACGTAGAATTCGGTAATCTGAGAGAGAACATGGGAACAGTAAACGTCAAGGCAATGGTAGATGGCAAGTTAGCAACTAGTGCTGAACTGATGTTTGTTGTTTCACCTGAAGAGAAATCGGCAGATAATGCCAAGAGTGAGACGGAGAAGTAAGTATGGCAGCTAGTGAAGAAGCATCATTCGAACAGATTAATGAGGCATTGGTCAACGTATTTAATAACGTTGTGTGGATTGAGGAAGCCTCATTACGCGAATCAAAGTTCAATGACATTACGATCAAAGATATGCACACGATTGCGGCAATCTCGATGTATGAGACCCGGACCGCATCGCAAGTTGCAGAAATGGTGCACTTAACACCAAGTGCTATGACGAGTGTTATTGATAAATTAGTCAAAAAGGGCTATGTCGAGCGTCATCGTGATGACAATGATCGACGGGTTGTCCATTTGGCGCTGACTCACAACGGACGTACAGTTTTCCGTGCCCACGAGGCTTTTCACCGCGGTATGGCGCACTCATTATTTGATTCTCTATCTGATGATGAAACCGAGGCGGTGAAAAAGGCCGTGCTTAATTTGCAAGAATATCTTCACGAGCTAATCCAGTTCTAAGAGAGGGCGATATGGAAAGATTTACCATCGTCCAGTCAGCGCGAGTCGTGCCAGAAAGGGTCGTAACTAATGATGAGTTAGCGACATTTATGGACACATCCGATGAATGGATTCAACCGCGTACCGGCATTCGCCAACGGCATATCGTATCGACTGAGGATACAAGTGATTTAGCAGTTGGTGTTGCAACAAAATTATTGAATCAAGCTGGTTTAACAGCTGATCAACTAGATTTCATCTTAGTGGGAACAATGTCGCCTGACACGTTATCACCAAGTGTGGCACAAATTGTGCAAGGAAAGATTGGCGCTACGAATGCTTTTGCTTGGGATCTAAGCGCGGCATGCTCAGGGTTCGTTTATACGTTGAGTATGGCGAGCGCGTTGCTGACAACACGTTACCAACGCGGTTTAGTTATCGGGGCAGAGGTGTTGAGTAAGCTAGTTGATTGGGATGACCGATCAACAGCCGTGTTGTTTGGTGACGGTGCGGCCGGGGTTTTGCTTGAACGTACTGGAGCAGAGACAGGCTTACTAGCTGAATCATTGAAAACCTTTGGTGAACGCTCAGAATTCCTGACAGCTGGTCAACAACGAAACGCAAATTATTTTGCGGGTGAGTTAAAGGCTGCTGATCCGTATTTTAAGATGAATGGTCGTGAAGTGTATAATTTCGCGACACGCGAAGTGCCGGCGGTCTTAAACGAGGCGCTTGCAAAAGCAAGCCTCACACCTGATGAGATTGATTATTATCTGTTGCATCAGGCAAATGGACGAATTGTTAGCAGTATTGCGAAGCGATTCGGTCAGCCAATCGAAAAGTTCCCAACGAACATGGCGTTATATGGTAATACTAGTGCAGCTAGTATCGGTATTTTACTTGATGAACTGCGTGAAGCTGGGACGATTAAACCAGGGCAAACAATTGCGATTGCCGGGTTTGGTGGTGGCTTAACGGTTGGTGCCTTGATTATCAAGGTGTAGTTTTTTTAACCATTTTTGTATATGACCTATACATTTAAATTATCGAATTATTAAACAAAAGAAATAGAGGACAATAACATGACTGAAGCAGAAATTTTGAACAAGGTAACTGAAATCTTGGTAGACCAATTTGACTTGGAAGATGGTGAAGTTAAGCCTGAAACGAATTTGACGGAAGACATCGACGCAGATTCATTGGATTTGTTTGAAGTGTTGAACCGTGTTGAAGACGACTTTGACATTAAGTTGGCTGTTGCTGAAGAAATCCAAACGGTACAAGACTTGGTTAACAAGGTAGCTGCACAAGTTAACGCCTAAATATTCAGCACCAAGAGAAAGGAACCACAAAATGAGCGTTAAGCTAAATAATCCATTATTTGAAAAGTTGGGTATGAAGTACCCTATCATCCAAGGCGGAATGGCCTGGGCGGGTACGGGACATCTTGCTGGTGCCGTCTCTGAGGCTGGAGGTTTGGGAATTATCGGAACAGGTTATTGGAAGGCTGACAAGGTGCGTGAAGAAATTCGTCGTGCTCGTCAGGTGACTGATAAGCCGTTCGGTGTCAATGTGATGTTGCTATCACGCCACATCCGTGAAGTTTTCGATGTCATTATCGAAGAGGGTGTGCAAGTTGTGGCAACCGGTGCAGGTGATCCATCACCGTTTATTGAAGAGTTGCACAGCCACGGTATCTTGGTTATCCCGGTTGTTCCATCTGTTGGTTTGGCCAAGATGATGGAAAAGAAGGGTGTCGATGCAGTTGTTGCCGAAGGAATGGAGTCAGGTGGTCACATTGGTATGTTGACGACGATGACATTGGTTCCACAGGTGGTCGACGCATTGAACATTCCAGTTATTGCGGCGGGTGGAATTGCAGATGGTCGTGGTGTTGCTGCGGCCTTCATGCTAGGCGCCTCTGGTGTTCAAATGGGAACACGCTTCTTGGCTTCGGCTGAGTCAGAGGTCCATGAAAACTTTAAGAATGCTGTTGTGAAAGCAAAGGATATCGATACGCTTGTGACGGGAGAGTTACTTGGTAACCGTGCTCGTGTCTTGAAGACTAAGATGTCAAAGAACTTTGTAAAGCAAGAGCGCATTGAAATTACAAAGCCAAAGCCAGATGCAGATGCAATCGAAGAACTTGAGAATGGGTCTCTTCGTCGAGCAGTGCTTGATGGTGACAAGGAAAATGGGGCCTTCATGGCTGGCCAAATTTCAGGAATGATTCATGAGATTAAGCCAGTGGCTGAAATTCTAGAAGATGTTTGGTCACAAGCTGAAGACTTGTTGAAGTAACCAAACAACGAGGTAAAAAACATGAAACTAGGACTATTGATGAGCGGGCAAGGGGCGCAACAAGTTGGCATGGGTGCTGATTTGTATGCCAGTCTGCCTAAATATCAAGAAACAATCGACCATGCGAGTGAATTACTTGGCTACGATGTGATGACGACTATTGTGAATAGTGAAGATAACATCAAGCAAACGAAGTACACACAACCTGCTATTTTGGCAATGAGCATGGGCATCTACAATGCTTTGTCAGATGTGATGCCTGAACCAGCCGGTGCATTGGGCCTGAGTTTGGGTGAGTACAGTGCATTAACAGCCGCTGGGTCAATGACATTTGAGCAAGGTATGGCCATTATTAAGGATCGCGGTGCTTATATGCAAGCCGCCGGTGATGCAAACCCAGGTAAGATGGTTGCCGTAATGACGGACGATCAAGACTTGGTTGTTGCAACGCTTGAAAAATTGCAAGCTACTGGAAAGCGCGTGTACCCAGCGAACTTTAACACGTTTAATCAATTGGTCATTGGTGGAATCGAAGCTGATGTTGATGAGGCAATGGCCGCATTGACTGAAGCAGGTGTCTCACGCATGGTCGAATTGCCAGTTTCAGGTGCATTCCATACACCATTGTTGCAAACGGCTGCGGATCAACTGGCAGATCGTTTAACGG
Organism: Weissella sp. DD23; assembly: GCF_001579105.1. Lineage (NCBI taxonomy): Bacteria > Bacillati > Bacillota > Bacilli > Lactobacillales > Lactobacillaceae > Weissella > Weissella sp. DD23. Next base: position 28,593 of record NZ_KQ970396.1, read on the forward strand.
ATGAAACGTTTAGCGCACCAACATTTGCGGTGTACTCAAATACAACGGGTCAAAAGTTTGACGATGTTAAAGCGACTTTGTTAAAGCAAATTACGTCACCAACTTATTTTGCACAAGCATTGCAAGCAATGGTTGATGATGGTGTTGATACGCTAATTGAGTTTGGACCAAGTGATACCTTGATGAAATTCGCAAAGAAAATTGTTGGTAAAGATATCAAGCGCTACTGCGTGAAGGATTTGGCCTCATTTAATGAAGTTCGCGATATGTTGATTGCGGCACAGGAGACAGTGTAATGGATTTAACAGACAAGAATGTGTTGATCACGGGATCGACACGTGGTATCGGTTTAGCGGTTGCAAAAGCCTTTGATGCGGCTGGGGCTCGGGTAATTTTACACGGGCGTTCGGCCGTTAGACCAGACGTGATGGCTGAGTTTGGTGAAAACACACTCGCTATTACAGCGGATATTGCTGATGAGGAAAGCGTTAATAACGCCCTGACTGGTTTGTTTGAAGAAATTGATGGCATTGATATTTTGATTAACAATGCTGGAATTGTTGACGACAAATTGACAATGGGCATGAAGCCAAGTGAATTCGCAAACGTTGTGAATACAAACTTGAACGGTACATTTAACGTGACGCAGCCAATCTTTAAGAAGATGTTGCGTGCCCGCTCAGGAAATATCATCAACATGGCATCTGTTGTGGGGTTGATGGGAAATGTTGGCCAAGCAAATTACGCAGCGTCAAAGGCTGGAATTGTTGGTTTGACAAAGTCATTAGCTAAAGAAGGCGCAATGCGTGGCATTCGTGTTAATGCGATTGCACCGGGCATGATTGTATCAGACATGACAGATGCGTTGTCTGACAAGGTTAAGGAACAAGTCCTAGAGGCTGTGCCTTTGAAGCGTTTTGGAAACGCGACGGAAATCGCACAAACTGCCTTGTTCTTGGCTCAAAACGATTACATCACTGGCCAAACAATTACGGTCGATGGTGGGTTGTACATCTAAGGAAAACGGATACGACTTGATGCACTTATTCTTTTACAACTTATTAATAAGTCGTATCCAAGCTTTAGGAAAGTAGAGGAGAACAACATGACACGAGTTGTCGTAACAGGTTTGGGTGCAGTTACACCCGTTGGTAATACAGCAAATGATTTTTTGGATGGAATTTTTAACAGCCAAGTTGGAATTGCACCAATTACAAAGTTTGACGCAACTGAGACGGGTGTCACAGTTGCTGGTGAAGTGAA
>NZ_KQ970396.1:29875-30588 GCF_001579105.1 Weissella sp. DD23
AGTTGCTGGTGAAGTGAAAAACTTCGATCCCGCTGCTCGCGTTGGAAAGCGTGAGTCACGTAAGATGGACTTGTTTTCACAATACGCCGTTCACGCTACCGGTGAAGCATTGGAAAACGCCGGCTTGGCCGATGGTGTTGATAACCCTGATCGTTTCGGCGTTATCATGGGTAACGGAATCGGTGGTTTGACGACTATCGAAGAACAAGTTATCAAGATGCACGACAAGGGACCACAACGTGTGAGCCCAATGTTCGTGCCAAACGCTATCCCAAACATGGTGTCAGGTAACGTGTCAATGCGTTACGGTGCCAAGGGAATTAACTACACATTGTCAACGGCGTGCGCCAGTGCGACGAATGCGATTGGTGAAGCTTTCTGGCGTATCCAATCAGGTAAGTATGATGTGATGGTTACGGGTGGATCAGAAGCGACGGTTAACGAAATGGGAATCTCAGGGTTCGCAGCGTTGACTGCCTTGTCAACTGAACCAAATCCACTTGAAGCCTCAAAGCCATTTGATGTAAACCGTCACGGTTTCGTTATGGGTGAGGGTTCAGGAATCTTGGTCTTGGAATCATTGGAACACGCGCAAGCCCGCGGTGCAGAAATTATCGCCGAAGTGGTTGGTTACGGGGCAAACTCTGATGCTTACCACTTGACCAGCCCAACTCCTGACGGATCAGGACCAGCTGGTTCAGTTAAGTTGGCTT
>NZ_KQ970396.1:30608-32177 GCF_001579105.1 Weissella sp. DD23
TTTGCAAGACGCCGGTATCCAAGCGAGCGACATTGATTATGTCAACGCACACGGAACGGCAACTGGTGCAAATGACGCGGCTGAATCAAAGGCTATGGAATTGGTCTTTGGTAAGAACGGCGTCTTGGTTTCATCAACTAAGGGTATGACTGGACACTTGTTGGGAGCAGCGGGTGCCATTGAGGCCATTGCTGCAATTGGTGCCTTGGTCCGTGAACAATTGCCAGTTAATGTTGGTGTGACGGAACAAGATCCTGAAACTGCTGGTGTGACGTTGGTTAACGACGACAACAAGTTTGTTGCGCCTAACTACGTTTTGTCAGCTAACTATGGTTTCGGTGGCCACAATGCCGCTGTTATTTTCAAGAAGTGGAGTGAGAATTAATGGGTTTGCAATTAGATGACATTCGCGCTTTGATGCAAGATTTGGAAAATAGTTCGTTGCGTGAGTTTTCATTGCAATCAGATGATTTCAGTTTGCATTTGAGTAAGAACGAAATCACGCAACCTGTTGTCACGACACCTGCGCAGCCAACTGTTGCGAGTGTCGCGACAGCAGAAGCGCCTGTCGCAACGGAACATCATCCTTTGGACAAGGAACAAAAGCAAGGCGTAACGATTGATGCACCATTGGTCGGAACGGTTTACTTGAAGGCCAATCCGGATGCTGCGCCTTTCAAGCAAGTGGGTGACCACGTTGCTGTGGGTGAACAAGTTGCGATTGTTGAAGCAATGAAGCTAATGACACCAGTGAAGAGTGAAGTTGCCGGTGTCATCACTGAAATTTTGGTAGAGGAAGAGGATGTGGTTGATTACGGTCATGCAATCTTCCGTGTCGAACTAGATGCTTAAGGAGGGGCGGCAATGTCAGTATTAAATACACAACAAATTCAAGAAATTTTGCCACACCGTTACCCAATGTTGATGTTGGATACGGTTGAGGAGTTGGTGCCGGGTGAAAAGACGGTTGCCATCAAAAATGTCACCATCAACGAAGAAGTCTTCCAAGGTCACTTTCCAGGCAATCCAACATTTCCTGGGGCGTTGACAATTGAAGCATTAGCACAAGCTGGTGCCGTAGCATTACTTTCGATGCCTGAATTTAAGGGTAAGACAGCTTACTTTGGTGGTATTAAGAAGGCTCGTTTCCGTAAGATGGTTCAACCTGGTGATCAAATGCGCCTAGAAGTGACGCTTGATCGTTTGCGCGGTCCAATTGGTGAAGGTAAGGGTGTTGCTTACGTTAATGGTAAGAAGGCTACTACTGCTGATTTGACGTTTATTATTGGAGATTAAAATGTTCAAGAAAGTGTTAGTCGCGAACCGTGGTGAAATTGCTGTTCGTGTCATTCGTACACTGAAGGAAATGGGCATTAAATCTGTTGCTATCTATTCTTCAGCTGATGCGGATAGCCTCCATGTGAAATTAGCCGATGAAGCGATTTCAGTCGGGGGGCCAAAGTCTAAAGATAGTTACCTTAACATGAAGAATATCTTGAGTGCTGCGTTGTTAACGGGTGCTGAAGCGATTCATCCAGGTTACGGTTTCTTATCGGAAAATGAATTATT
>NZ_KQ970396.1:32674-37274 GCF_001579105.1 Weissella sp. DD23
GATCGGTCCAAGCCCCCATGTCATCGAATTAATGGGTAATAAGGCAAATGCGCGTGAATCAATGCGTGCGGCTGGCGTACCAGTTATTCCGGGTTCAGAAGGGTTCATTCGTGATGCTAATGAAGCCAAGCTGGTCGCTGACCGGGTCGGCTACCCATTGTTGCTGAAAGCCGCTGCCGGTGGTGGTGGTAAGGGAATGCGATTTGTTTATTCAGAAGATGAATTAGCAGATAAGTTCGATGATGCGCAACGTGAAGCGAAAGCTGCGTTTGGGGATGAACACATGTATGTTGAGAAGGTGATGGAGAATGTTCGTCACATCGAGATGCAAGTGATGCGTGACCAATTTGGTCATGTGTTGTACTTCCCAGAACGTAACTGTTCACTACAACGTAATAACCAAAAGGTCATGGAAGAAAGCCCAGCGCTTGGTGTGACACCAGCGATGCGTGAAAATCTAGGTGACATTGCAACTAAGGCTGTGAATGCCTTGCAGTATGAAAATACAGGGACATTGGAGTTCTTGCAAGATCACGATGGTCATTTCTACTTCATGGAAATGAATACGCGTATTCAAGTTGAACACCCAGTAACTGAAATGGTAACTGGAGTGGACTTGATTCGGATGCAAATTGAAGTGGCTGCTGGTGAACCTTTGAAGGTATCACAATCGGATATTGCCCTTAAGGGACATGCTTTAGAAGTCCGATTGAACGCGGAGCAACCCGCTAAGAACTTTGCGCCTAGTGCCGGTACAATTGATTTTGCCTTTCTACCAACTGGTGGACCTGGTATTCGCATTGATTCGGCTATTTACACGGGTGATAAGATTCAACCATTCTACGATTCAATGATCGGTAAGCTTTTGGTCCACGCGGATAATCGTTTGGAAGCGGTCACGAAAATGGACCGTATCTTGGATGAGTTAGTTATTCAAGGTGTTAATACAAACGCTGATTTCCAAAAAGCGTTGTTACATGACCCAACAGTAGCACGTGGCATGTTTGACACGCGCTATCTGGAAAAAGAATTTTTGCCACGTTGGCAAGCTAGTTTGCCAGCCGCTGATTAAGGAGGCGATTCAATGGATTTATTTAATAACACCACGGTTTCAACTCCCAAGATCAAACGTGATGCGAACTTGAATGATCGTATTCCGGATGGTTTGTTCTTGGCCTGTCCATACTGTGGCGCCCAACTATATTCAAAGCAGTTAGGCGACCACCGTGTCTGCCCAGCGTGTGGCTATGGTTTCCGCTTACAAGCGCGTGAACGTGTTGCATTGATGACAACTGATTTTGAAGAACTTGATGCTGATTTGAAGTTGGCCGATACTGATTTCCCAGGCTATGCTGGTAAATTGGAACGTGCGCAACAACAAACGGAATTGGGCGATTCAGTTCTGACAGGGATAGCGACTCTGGAAGATCAAAAGGTTGCCTTGGGTATTATGGATTCCTACTTCATTATGGGGTCACTTGGTACGATTACAGGTGAAAAAATCACCCGCCTCTTTGAACATGCGACGGCAGCTAAGTTGCCGGTCATCCTGTTTACGGCTTCTGGTGGTGCCCGAATGCAAGAAGGTATTCACTCATTGATGCAAATGGCGAAGGTTAGTGCAGCAGTTGCGGCGCATCAAGAAGCAGGGCTACCTTACATCGTGATCCTAACCGATCCAACGATGGGGGGTGTGACAGCTTCATTTGCGATGCAAGGTGATATTACTTTGGCCGAGCCGCATGCGTTAGTTGGATTCGCTGGTAAGCGGGTTATCGAACAAACGATTCATGAAAAGCTACCAAAGGAATTCCAACGGGCTGAAACAGTGCTTGAAAATGGGTTTATTGATGCAATTGTACAGCGACCAGCAATGACGGCAACGCTTGCACAATTGGTACGATTCCACCAAACACAGGAGGTTAAGTAATGGCAGCACTATTTCGTCGTGAATTAACCCCAGTGCAGGTGGTTAAGAAATCACGTGAAGATCGTTTTTCTGCACGTGAGATTATTTCAGGTATCTTTACTGATTTTATCGAGTTACATGGTGACCGTTATGCTGGAGATGATGCAAGTGTGATTGGTGGACTTGCTAATCTTGGTGGTCAACCCGTAACGGTGATTGCTATCGATAAAGGAACTGATATTAAGGATAAGCTAGCGAAACGCAATGGTTCACCTGAACCATATGGTTATCGTAAGGCGACCCGGTTGATGGATCAAGCAGCTAAGTTTGGTCGACCAATTATTACATTTATTAATACGCCAGGTGCATTTCCTGGTAAGTCCGCGGAAGACCAAGGACAAGGTGAAGCAATTGCCGACAGTATCTTGCAAAGCATGAAGTACCCAGTTCCCATGATCGCTATTGTTTATGGGGAAGGGGGCTCAGGTGGTGCGCTTGCATTAGCAACATCCGATCAAGTTTGGATGTTCCAGAATGCGACGTACTCAATTCTCTCTCCTGAAGGCTTTGCAGCCATTTTGTGGAAAGATGCTAAACGCAGTGGCGAGGCGGCAGAATTAATGGGACTAACACCCAATGATCTTTTAGCGAACGGTATCATTGAGTACATTGTGCCAGAAAGTCGCTCGCACAACCGAGTTTTCAATTTGGTTCGGGCAAAGTTGCTAGAAGAAATTCAGCAACTCCAAAGCTTAACAACGACTGAGTTAGTTGCTAAGCGACGTGCCCGTTTCCGCGCATTCTAAAATTTGCAATTATTCATTTTGGACGTCAGATTATCATAATCTGGCGTTTTTTGTGTGTGGCCGTTACAATAAAGGCAGTTAAAAACGACAGTTGTCGCGGTAAAGGGGAAAGCCATGGACAAACAAACGGAACAAAAACGCGCAGCGGGCGAATATGCGGCGAGTCTTATTGAAGATGGGATGGTTGTCGGCTTAGGAACGGGCTCAACGGTGAAATTCTTTATTGAGCGATTGGCCGCGCGAATTAATCAGGAAGGGCTTGATATTGTGGGGGTGACCACGTCGCGTCAAACTTCTTCTCTGGCTAAGGGCTGGGGGATTAAATTGAAATCCGTTGATGAAGTACCAGGAATTGATATCACGATTGACGGGGCAGATGAAGTTGACGTTGCTTTAAACGGCATTAAAGGCGGTGGTGCAGCGCTGCTGTTTGAGAAGATTGTTGCGCTGAATTCAAGTCGGAATGTTTGGATTATTGACGAATCTAAGTATCATCCGAAGCTGGGAACGTTCCCATTGCCAGTAGAGGTCGTGCCGTATGGTAGTCACCAATTATTAAAACGGTTTGCAGATGCTGATTTGCATCCCCAATTCCGGCGCAACGCAGATGGTCTACGTTTAACGACTGATGCGGGTAATTACATTATTGATTTACAGCTAACTGAAATCACGCATCCCCAAGCGCTCGCCTATTATCTTGAGCAAACGATTGGGGTAGTTGAACACGGGCTATTTTTGCAAGTGGCCGATGCAGTGATTATTGGTGGTGATGAGATCACAATTATAGAGAGACAGGCATAAGCGAATGGTTAAACGGATTGTGTGGGCAATCTTATTGGTAATGTCGATACTATTGGTGTGGGTGGGGCTTGCGCAGCAACCGGCCACCCCCGTTCACCAAACGACGAAACATTTGGCGCAGGGGCAAGCTTCGCAAATGCCACTGTATACAGAAAAGCGCTTGCGAATTAATTTGGCGCGGTATCCTCAGTTACGGGCTGGCATTCAACGGATGATCCCAATGCCGGGCTTACAGGGAGCGTGGGCGTTGGCCAAGAACAAATCGGCCACGGCATCGCATCGCCTAATAAAGACGGTTGCCTTTGATCCACAAGGTATCACAACCAGTCAGAATGAAATTTTTGTATCAGCTTATGATCATAATAACAAAGCCAATTCGGTTATTTATGTGCTCAATAAGTGGACGGGTCAATATATTAAGACGCTGTCATTGCAATTTCAGGACCATGCGGGTGGTGTTGCCTATGACCCAGACCGCCAAATGCTTTGGGTGACAGGGCACGATGGCAAAGACTCAATGCTATACGGTATTACGCAGGCACAAATTGACCAGTATGATATCCGATCACGCTTGCCAATTAGTTATCAGCAGGTGTTCCAAATTACCACGGAAACGAATAACTCCACTATGATGTATGCCAATAATGCACTGTGGGTCGGTTATTTCACCAAACGGGGCTTAGGAAATATTCAGGAACTGCCATTTGGTAAAGATGCTTCCGGTAACTTAACGCTTGGACAAAGTGCAGGTGAGCAGGATGAATCGATTGTTGCGGCCACCAAGGTGTACGCCTCAGTGGGACAGTTACAAGGGTTAACTGCTAATCAGCGACATGTGCTGATGACGTCATCATTTGGGAATGTTGATGGTAAGTTGGTTCGGTATGACCGTGAAGCGGGTGATAAGTTCACCAAGGGTGTTTCAGTCACGATGCCACCGTATTTGGAAGCTGTTTCATATGATGGCGATACAAATCGGTTCTACATGATATTTGAAAGTGCCACGCCGGTTTACCGGGTTAAAACAAAGGCCGTGGTTGATCGAATTCTTTACGTTGATAATGATGTTTTTAAAACGGGGGTT
>NZ_KQ970396.1:37508-52531 GCF_001579105.1 Weissella sp. DD23
GTAGATTGGCGACTTTTGATTTCGTTAGTGTTGTTGATCAGGCTGACGCACCAGTTCGTCGTAAATCGCATCATCTAAGACAACGTCAATTTCGCCAATGTACTCAGTTGGGTCTTGGCGGACAAAATTACGCTTGAACTTATACAAGCCATCAGTATTATCGGCATGATCGATGCCGCCGATGTCGTAACGCTTTAAGCCAGCATCAAGCGCCCATTGTACCATGTGGACACGGGTGGCGTAATGGGCGTTGGTCAAATCGTGGTCGATTGAACCAGCGTACATATCCCAGATTTTATCGCCCATCTTGAAGCCAATTGTTGTCGCTAACAACACATCATCCTTCTTAGCTCGGTAAATCCGCATAATATCCGTACCGGCATACGTCTGCATCATGCGTTCAAAGTAGTCTTTTGGTCGGTGGGTGATGCCATGCCGATTTGACATGATGACGTAGGTTTCAAAGAAGTCGTCTAGGAATGACTGATCTAGTCCGTAGTCAACGACGACACCTTCACGTTCAGGCTTGCGCAATTTGTTCTTGGTTTTAGAAGGGACCATATCATAGAGCGACGTCGCGTCTGGGTAGTTGGCAAAATCAATCACCATATTTAGACGTGGTTGAATGGTTGCGTGCATCCCTTGGTCTGCCACATTACGACCACGGACTTCATAACCATGGGCCTGCAAATCCGCTTCAAATTGCGCATCGTAGCGTACTTCAGGATCCAAACGGAGCAAATAGGCATCGTCGCCCAACGCTTGCTTTGCGGTCGCAATGAGTTGATCAAAAGTGGTGAGGTCGGACATGTCCATGACAGGTCCCTTTGACGCGTACGCAAATTTTTTGCCACTCGGTGTCATCGTCAGTAACATGGATAGGGCAGCCGTGATGTTTCCAGCGGTATCCTCTAAATAAACATAGCAGGGTTCCCAATTGTTTTTGACCTTCGCCCAGCCTAAATCTTGACTGATTTGGGCATTGGGTGATTGGCGGATAAACGCATTATATTTAGCGACAGCAACGTCGTCATTTAAATTTAGTACAGGCATCTTTTTTCTCCTCTAAAACATGAAGCATTAAACTAATTAACTCTAGTCTATACTTTTGGGGTTAACTGTGCCTTATCTGTGAATTAAAAATAGCTTTAATTTTTGGGAATGCTAATAAAATTCATATCGTAAAATCAGCATATGGTATAATTATTTCATTAGTGATAAGCGTGGGGACTTATACAAAGGAGAATTTTGAAACATGACTTGGCAAGATAATTACCAAATTTGGGCAGATCGCACTGATTTGCCAGCAAACTTGCAAGCTGATATGCAACAACTTGCAACTGATGACAAGGCGGCTGAAGACGCTTTTTACCAACCACTTTCATTCGGAACGGCTGGTATGCGTGGTATCCTGGGTGCTGGAATTAACCGAATGAACATCTTTACGGTGCGTCAAGCAACTGAGGGATTGGCCCGCTTGATGGATTCATTGGATGATGCAGTTAAGGGACGTGGTGTTGCGATTTCTTACGATTCACGTCACTTCTCACCAGAATTTGCAATTGAATCTGCTAAGGTTTTGGGGGCTCACGGTATTAAGGCGTACGTCTTCGAGACGTTGCGTCCAACACCTGAATTGTCATTTACGGTACGCCACTTGAATGCGTATGCCGGTATTATGATTACGGCGTCACACAACCCAAAGGATTACAACGGCTACAAGATTTATGGTGAAGATGGTGGGCAAATGCCACCAAAGGAATCAGACATCATCACGGCTTCAATTCGTGAAGCTAACATGTTCGAAGTGCCAGTTAAGGATGAAGCTGAACTAGTGGCTGCTGGTTTGTTGGTCAAGATTGGCAAGGAAGTCGATGACGCTTACTTGGCTGAAGTCAAGACGGTGACGGTTAACCAAGAATTAATCGATACGGTCGGTAAGGACATGAAGTTGGTGTACTCACCATTGCACGGAACGGGTGCGTTGATTGCGGGACAAGCTTTGCAAAATGCGGGCTTTGAAAACGTGACCATTGTGCCTGAACAAGCAGAGCCAAACGGTGATTTCCCAACAGTTAAGTTGCCAAATCCTGAAGATCCCGAAGCACTGGCAATGGGAATTTCTTTGGCTAAGGAACAAGGCGCTGATGTCGTTATCGCAGTTGACCCAGACGCTGACCGAATGGGGACGGCGGTACGCCAACCATCAGGCGAGTACCAATTGTTGACGGGTAACCAAATTGGGGCTGTGCTATTGAACTACTTGTTGACGGCCAAGAAGGCTGCCGGTACTTTGCCTGCCAACGGGGCATTGGTTAAGTCAATCGTTTCTTCAGAATTCGCAGCAGATATTGCTAAGAACTTTGGGGTTGAAACAATTAACGTGTTGACTGGTTTCAAGTACATTGCCGAGCAAATTCAACACTTCGAAGACACGAACGAGCACACGTTCTTGTTTGGTTTTGAAGAGTCATACGGTTACTTGGTGAAGTCGTTTGCACGTGACAAGGATTCAGTCCAAGCAACGGTTTTGTTGGCCGAAGTGGCGGCTTACTACAAGTCATTGGGTAAGACGTTGTACGATGGTTTGCAAGAGTTGTTCGAACAATACGGTTATTTCGTTGAAAACACGAAGTCATTGACGTTTGCAGGGGTTGACGGGGCTGAAAAGATTGCCGCTTTGATGAACAAGTTCCGTGCCGAAACACCCGCTGAATTTGGTGGTGTTCAGGTTGCCAAGGTTGAAGACTTCTCATTGCAAACTGAGACGGACACAACAACCGGGGCTGTTACACCAATGACATTGCCAAAGGCCAATGTAGTGAAGTACTGGTTGGCTGACGGTTCATGGGTTGCTGTTCGTCCTTCAGGAACTGAGCCAAAGATTAAGTTCTATGTCGGCACAAAGGGTGCTACGGCTCAAGCTGCTGCTGATGAATTGGCTGCAATTCAAGCAACAATTGCCACTTATGTAGACTAATAATAACAATTGACCGCTACAACTTGTTTGGTTGTGGCGGTCTTTTTTAAACGAACTGTTTTTTCCACATGATATGATAACCATATAAATCAAGAGATGAGGTGATGCCTAATGGCAATGAAAGCAGCTAAAAAGCTAGCCGACGGCATGCGGGGCGGTAAAAAGATGATTTTTACCGAACAAGCATTCGACGACTATCAATACTTTTTGACACAAGATCCAAAGACGATTAAAAAAATTAACAAACTATTGAAAGAAGTCTTTCGCACACCCTTTGAAGGGACTGGAAAGCCTGAATTACAAGCTGGCTTGGATGGCGGCTGGTCCCGCCGAATCGATAGTGCGAATCGTATGATTTATTTCCCAGAAGGTAATGGGGATGTCACGATTGCCCAGCTTCGTTATCACTATATGAAAAGCATGACGTCGTGAGGGCAGGCTAATGGATCAATTAATTGAACGACTTGAAAAAATTGCCCAAACGATGGTTGATGACGGGCGTTTGTTTGGGGCAACAGTTGGGGTGGTTAACTTCAAAGGCCAAAAAGAAATCGCGTCAGTCGGTAAAGTTGGCACCGGTCAATTTGCAGATGAGTTATTGTCGGTTAACCACATCTATGACTTGGCGAGTTTGACGAAGTTATATACGACCATGCGTTTCATCCAACTCTTCAAAGCAGGCCAAGTGACGCCGAATACAACTGTCAAAAGCATTCTACCGAATTATGGTAATGACCGTGTTACGGTCGGCCAGTTACTCTTGCATAATGCCGGCCTGCCAAGTAGTGTGCGACAAGTACCAGCATTAACGAAATCGATGTTGGAAACAGACATCATGGCTGGTGAGTTAATAAATGAGCCTGGCCGGGTAACAAAATACTCAGATGTTGGGTTCATGTTACTCGGCAAAGTGTTAACTGCTGTGACTGGGTTGCCACTGGTGACGGATATGACGGCTAATTTACTGACACCCAAAAAATTAACGGCGAGTGGGTATCGTGTCCCGGGCATTGGCGGCTTGCAGGCACCAACGTCCCGCTTTGTGCCAACAGAAGACGTGCCGGTTCGTGGCGGCATCCTACAGGGACAAGTTGATGATTTCAAAGCATACCTCCTGGGTGGTGCGGCTGGCCATGCGGGGATGTTTGCGACCGCATCTGATGCATTGTCATTTGTACACGAGTGGTTGATGCCAGATGACGATTTACCGGCAAACATGGCCGGTTATTTGGCAGCCAATCAGGCTGGCATTCGAACGTTTGGTTGGCATTTTTGGACCTATGGTGGTGAAGATAACCCAGTCGTCGTGACCGATTGGCTGTACCAAACGGGCTTCACAGGAACAATTATGGCGATTAATTATCGGACGATGCAGGGGCTTGTCGTTTTGACAAATCGGGTCCACCCATCACGTGATAACACATCTTGGTTAAAAGATCGTTATGAATTCACACAGGCATTTTTTGATCAAGTGTAATTTTGTCACGACAAAGTTGAATTTCTGGTAAAATGAAAGTAGTACAAAATAGACCACTAGGGGGATAAAACATGACGATTTTAATTATAATTGCAGTCGTTGTTGTCATTGGATTGATTTGGATGTCAATCTACAACGGTTTGGTACGTTCACGTATGCAAACTCAGGAATCTTGGAGCCAAATTGATGTGCAATTGAAGCGTCGAAATGACTTGATTCCTAACTTGCTGGAAACAGTTAAGGGGTATGCCAAGTTTGAGCAAGGCACACTAGAAAAAGTGGTGTCATTGCGAAACGCATTGACGCAAGTCCCAGCCGGTGACCACCAACAAGCAATGGAAATTTCTGACCAATTGACAACGAGTTTGAAGTCAGTATTTGCGGTTGCTGAGGCGTACCCTGATTTGAAGGCATCAGCGCAATACAACAAGTTGATGGATGAGTTGACGAACACGGAAAATAAAATTGCGTACTCACGTCAATTGTTCAACACGACGACGGCAAACTACAACACGAAGTTGCAATCGTTCCCATCAAACATTGTGGCTAAGATGCATCACTTCCAACCAAGTGAATTCTTGCAAACGCCGGAAGAAGAGAAGGCAGTTGTTAAGGTATCATTTGACGATCAAGGATTATAAACGGAGAACAGTGACCTATGCTATTTGAACAAATTGCCAAAAATAAGCGCAAAACGATTTTGCTCTTCTTTGGTTTCTTTCTGTTCATGGGCGTGGTTGGGGCAGCGTTAGGAACCTATATGTTTGGACGCTGGATGCCGGGTGTCGTGATTGCGTTAGTCGCAGGAATTGTGTATGCCGTCTTTATGTTTGGCCAATCAACTGATGTCGTGATGTCGATGAATCACGCGACAGAGGTGACGTCAGCAGATCAGGCGCCTGACTTGTGGCATATCGTGGAAGACATGGCGATGGTCGCACAAGTGCCGATGCCACGTGTCTTCATTATTGACGATCCCAGTCCCAATGCATTTGCAACCGGAAACGATCCGCAACACGCAGCCGTGGCAGCGACAACTGGCATTCTGCAACGCTTGAATCGTGAAGAACTTGAAGGCGTTATGGCCCACGAAATGACGCACGTGCGTAACTATGATATTCGCATTCAAACGATTGCTGTGGCGATGACCTCAGCGATCGCGTTGTTGGCGAATTTAGGCACGCACTTTTGGTACTTTGGTGGTGGTAACCGTGATCGGGATCGCGAAGGTGGTGGTAGTAATATCATCGGTATCGTCGTGTCGCTCTTGGTATTGCTATTAGCGCCAATGGCGGCAACCTTGGTTCAGTTGGCTATCTCACGAAATCGTGAATACCTGGCTGATGCAGGGGCCGTCGAATTGACCCGTAACCCACAAGGCCTGATTAATGCGTTGACGAAAATCTCGCAGAGTGAACCTATGTCAGAACAGAATGTTTCACCAGAGAGCGCAGCCTTATACATCGCGAACCCATTGAAGGGCGATAAGTTAGCAGGTTTATTTGCGACTCACCCACCGATGGATAAGCGAATTGAAGCATTGCGTAATTTGTAATGATATTAAAAATCCCACTCTTGATGCAGTTTGCATTAGGAGTGGGATTTTTTTATGCACGTGGAGTTTGGTTGTTGGTAATTCGTTCAATCTGGTTACCGGTAACTTGTTCGAATTTTTGGATAGTTAACGTGTGTACTTGATTGTACAACATCGTAATTTGTGGAATTGTTGGAATCTCCTGCCAGACAAACCCAGGCCGTGATTGATCAGCGGTCAGGGCAAAATCAGCGATATATAAATCACTTTGCGCCGTATAGTGGTTAGTGACTAAACTATTTGCACCAAAGATATCTGCTAAGAGACGTTTCGTGTACCGGGCTAGTGAGGCACGTGCTGGCAAATCAACGGTCACTGTTAGTAGCGGGAAGATTTGCTCACGCGGTAAGCGGTCGATGAACGTATTCAGATATTCCGTGAACAATGTTTTGTATACCGTTTCGAAGGAGAGCTTAAAACGGGTTGCAATCCGTCGTAATACGTGCAGTGTGTAAGCGGTATGTAGCGGATAAAATTGGTAGGCATTCAAAATGTTTGGGTGACTATCAATTGGGTGTTGATTGAAATGAAGTAAGCGCAGATGCAACGGGTATAAATCTTGGCCAATCGTGGCTAGTACCGTGGTTTCTAAACCCTCTTGTGGTTTGAAAAAACTCAGGTAACTTGATTGTATAATGTCAGTAAACACAGCCAATGTCGCTAATGTTTCTGTCGTCGCGCTATCAGCTGGCGTTGCCTCAGGAATAAATCCCATGGCTACCAAAGTTGTCATCGCGTAACGGATTTCGATGTCTAACGTATCGGCAGATAGACCGGTTTGCTTACACAGTAAATCAGTTAAAGCAGCGGTGTACTGTCGAACTGGACCAGTCAACGTTGCCGTTGGTCGAAACAAGGGATCCGTAACCGCGGCGTGTAATTGATGACCCTGAGCAATCCGAAAATGCCAAATCCCAAATTGATAATAGAAGGCTAGTTTAGCCGATTCGGGTAAGGGTTGTGGCAGAGTAGCTAAAAAGGTTTCAAAGATTGCTTTGAGTGGCGGACGGTCGGCAGCCGGGAAAGGTTCTTCTTGTGCCGCATAGTAGTGGTAGACGATTTGGAACCCAAGTTGACGAACGCCACGTTCGTTGCCAACTAATTTCAAATCATCACTAATACTAATATCGAATTGGGCTAAGTTTTTAGCCAGATAGAGTTTGATTTCGCGTGCCGTGGAAATGCTGGTATTATGTCGTTCAGCAAAATCTTCCAAACTTGTTAGGCGTTCAAAAAACAAATCGTTAAGGAACAAATTCCGCAAAGATTGGTGGAGATAGTGGAGACGTAGTGCATGCTCAGCGGTTTCCAAGGCGGCATTAATTGAAAATACTTTTTTATGCTCGTCATATGCAATCAGCGTTGGTGCGTCAGGTTGTAAGGCCTGTAAATCGCGCACTAAGTCAATGCCGTTACTTTGGACTAAGTAGCGCGACCAGCCCAATTCTTTTACAACTTGTTTAACGGCAACTGTGTCTGTATTCTGTTGTAGCAAATAGGTGTTTAACCAAAGTTTTTCACGTTCTTTTTTCTGTAGCATCCAGTCCATATTGATACCTGCTATATTGTTTTAATCATTAAGTTAATTATCGCAAGTCTCGTTTCTGAATACGAATTGTCTTTTTTTAGTTTTCATGAAATTTTCTAAATGCGGATTCTCACGGGGATTTCATTAAGTGAGTGTTCTGGTTATGCTATAATGTAAGTACATTTGGTCGTCGAAAAGGCCAACTAAAGGAGATTATGATGAAGAAAAAAGCGCCAGTGGTGAAGAACCAAGAATTTGACGCAACGGTCATCGACTTAACGTACGAAGGAAACGGAGTCGTTAAGGTTGATGATTTTCCAATCTTCGTAGCAAACGCTGTTCCGGGTGAAGAAATTCGGGTCGGTATTACGAAGGTTGCAGGAACGTATGCATTTGGTCGCGTTATTAAGACGTTGAAGGAATCTGCTGATCGTAATAAGGAAGTTGATGTTGCGACATTGACAACTGGAATTGCGCCTTTGGCTCACTTGAACTATGACGCCCAATTGCGTTTCAAGCAAAACCAAATCCAAGAATTGTTTAAGAAGCAACACGTTGATGTTGAAGTTTCTGAGACGCTTGGTATGGAAAACCCAACAGGATATCGTAATAAGGCACAAATTCCAACGCGTGAATTGCGTGGTGAATTGACGACAGGTTTCTTCCGTCGTGGTTCACACAACTTGATGCCAATTGAAGATTTCTATATTCAAGACCCTGAAATTGACAAGGCAATTGTGGTTATTCGTGATATCTTGCGTAAGTACCACATTCCTGCTTATAACGAATTTGAACACACTGGTGTTATCCGTAACATCATGGTTCGTCGCGGTTACTACAGCCACGAAATGATGGTTGTTTTGGTCACGCGTTCAAAGAAGGTGCCCGGGGCTGAAATGATTGTCGCGGATATTCGCGAGGCGTTGCCAGAAGTAAAGTCAATCATTCAAAACGTGAACCAAGAGAAGACGAATGTCATCTTGGGTGAAAAGAATAACACGCTTTGGGGTAAGGATGTGATTACCGACACGTTGTTCGGCAAGAAGTTCGTCATCGGACCAAACTCATTCTACCAAGTTAACCCACAAACGACGGAAACGCTGTACCAATTGGCTGCTGATAAGGCCGGCTTGACTGGTGATGAAGAAGTTATTGACGCCTACTCAGGTATCGGAACAATTTCATTGACCATCGCTGATCGTGTTAAGTCTGTCTTGGGTGTCGAAGTTGTACCTGGTGCCGTAGATGATGCCAAGCGTAACGCCGACATTAACGGGGTTAACAATGCTAAGTTTGAACTTGGTAAGGCTGAAGAGAAGATGGTTGAATGGCATGAAGCTGGTATGCGACCAGACGTCATCTTCGTTGATCCGCCACGTAAGGGCTTGACGCCAGAATTGATTGATGCTGCAACTGGTATGGAACCAGAAAAGTTCGTGTACATTAGTTGCAACCCAGCAACTTTGGCACGTGACACGGTTCAAATTTTGGAGAACGGTTACCACATTCAAGGGCCAGTTCAACCAATTGACCAATTCCCACAGACGACACACATTGAATCTGTCACTGTGTTCGTTAAGGACTAATTTTAAAAACTAAAAACTATCGATAACCCAATTAAGCTCATTAGTCATTTCAAATGATTGATGAGCTTTTTTGGCTTTTGATGGTACAATAGCATTATTGAAAGCGCTTTAAAGTGGGATATAGATTAACTAAGGAGTGAATGATGACGTTAAAGTTAGGAATTATTGGCACAAATTGGATTACGAAAATGTTGGTAGAAGCGGCGCATGAATCGCAAGCATACCAATTAACAGCGGTTTACTCACGACGGGCCGAGACTGGTGAGGCGTTTGCCAAAGACTTTGGGGAAGTTACGGTTTATACCGATTTAGCTGCCTTTTATGAGAGTGGCATTGAAGTTGTTTATATTGCATCACCAAATAGCTTGCATTATGAGCAAACCCTGCAGGCGATTGCACATGATCTCCATGTGATTGTTGAAAAGTCAGCCTTTTCAAATACGAAGGAATATGAAGCTGTTTACTCTGCCTTGCGTGAGCACCCCAATGTCCGCTTATTTGAAGCAGCTCGTCACGTGCATCAAGCTAATTTTAAAGCGATTGAAGCGAAAGTGGCGGAGATGGCGCATATTTCCGGGGCAACGTTAGTGTATGAAAAGTATTCGTCACGCTTTGACGATTATTTGGCAGGCAAAGAGCCCAATGTCTTAACCCGCGAGTTCAGTGCCGGTGCATTGACCGATTTAGGGGTTTATCCATTGTATGCAGCGATTAAGCTGTTTGGGATGCCCAAAGAAAGTCACTACTTTGCAACACCACTACGTAATGGGGCAGATGGCCGCGGAATTGCCATTTTGCGCTATGCTGACTTTGATGTGACGATCCAATTTGGTAAGGGAGCCAACAGTTATTTGCATTCGGAAATTTTGGGGATGCGTGACACGATTGTGATTGATTCAATCGCTGAATTGGGCGAAGTCATTTATAAAGATGGTGCTGGTAACGACACTGAAATCAGCACACCAGCACCTGCAAATCCAATGGTGCCAGAGATGCAAGTATTCGCCGCGATTATTAATGACCCAGTTGGTCAAGATGCGACATATCGCGAATTGCTGACGTTGAGTCAACGCGTGAATATTGTGTTAACCAATTTGCGTCAAGATGCTGGCATTGTTTTCCCAGCAGATAAGTAATCTTTGCAAGCACGCTTCATAATCTGTTCGTGAACAGTTATGAAGCGTGCTTTTCTGTTACAATGAAAGGAACGAAAAGTAAACGAAATGACATGAGGAAAAAGAATGGATACTCGTTTTGAAGAACGTTTGGCATCAGTAGGCTTTACAACCCTAACGCCAATCCAAGAGGCCGTGGCTGAACCACTGGCGAATGGTGAATCAATCGACGCATTGGCTCCAACAGGAACTGGTAAGACTTTGGCCTTTACATGGCCCTTGTTACCAACTTTAGTGCCAGGGGATGGTGAGCAACTCCTTATTTTGGCACCATCACAAGAGTTAGCCATGCAAACGACACGGGTGGTCCGTGAGTGGGCGACGCTATTAGACTTAAAGGTGTTGGCCTTGACGGGTGGCGCTAATGTTAAGCGCCAATTGGATGCATTGAAAAAGCATCCTGAAGTGATTGTTGGGACACCTGGGCGTGTGGCTGAGCTTGTGGATAATGGTAAGTTAAAGTTGCGTCGTTTGCGCACCTTGCTATTGGACGAAGCGGATGAACTCTTGACCGAAGATACGGCTAAGCAAATTGATGCCGTTTGGGATACCGTCGATGATCAAGAGGTGCAGGTGGCACTATTTGGTGCTACGGAAGTCGATCAAACGATTGCGGCTGGTCTATTTGACCGTGAATTTAACCGCATTGACCAACGGAACGTGCCAATCCCAACTGCGATTGCACATGAGTTCTGGCCAACAGCCCGTGAGCAACGCAATAAGCGGTTGCGTCAGTTAGCTGCCCGCAAGAATTTCCAAGCCATCGTATTCTTTAACACAACGAAGCAATTGAAGATTACAGCTAGTTTCCTAGCCCACGAGCACGTCGCAATGGCAACCCTAGTTCGTGGTGATTCTAGCTCAACGCGTGCGAAGTCATTGGAAAACTTCCGCAAGGGGACAGCAAAATTCTTGCTGACGACTGATGTGGCAGCCCGTGGCTTGGACATTCCCGATTTGCCCGCAATCATTAACTTTGATTTGCCACGCACTGGTGAGACGTATACGCACCGTGCTGGACGTACTGGACGTATGGGTAAGCATGGCTTGGTGATTTCATTTGGAAATGACCACGATTTACGTGATTTGCGTCGCTTGGTCGCAGTTGATATCCAACTTGTGACGGGAGTTGAACAAGCGGCTAAACCCAAGTCATTTTCTGGCTCAACTGGCGCACCAACACCAGCCCCGGCAGAAGCGGCTGGTCAACAACCAGCTTCTGCCAAGCCAAAGCAGCCAGCAAAGCCTCGTCTAGGCAAGAAAGCGCCTAAGAAGCAAGCCACCGAAGAAGTTGTGTCGCGAACGGACCGCTTTGCAAAGGAGAAAAAGGCGAAGCGTAAGCACAGCAAAAACAAGGGTAAGCCAAAGCGTTAATGAAAAAAATATTGGCTAAAACACGTCTGAAAAACGGCGATGTTTAGGCGTTGGGACCACTTTTCCGGACGAGTGGTCCTTTTATTTTGTGAAAAACAATTGTTATTTAGTTCACATAAGGGCGGTTATATGTTACTATTAATAAGGATAGAGAGTTCACAAGTGAGAATTTATTTGTGAAATAACTTAGAGATAAAAAATAAAGAATAATGAGGACGGCTGACATGGCAGAACATGACATCCCACGCGCAACCGCAAAGCGATTGCCAATTTATTACCGTTATTTGAAGCTTTTGCTGGATGCGGGCACAACACGTGTTTCATCAAATGAGCTTTCTGATGCAGTAAAGTTTGACGCTGCGACAATTCGTCGTGATTTTTCATACTTCGGTGCTTTGGGAAAGCGCGGATACGGGTATGACGTTAAGGCGTTGATGACTTTCTTTGGTGAAATTTTGAATCAAGATACTTTGGCTTCAGTTGCCCTAGTTGGAGTTGGAAATCTTGGTCAAGCTTTGTTGAACTTTAACTTCCACCAAAGTTCTAATGCGCGAATTTCGGCAGCCTTTGATATCAACGAAGATATCGTGAACACGATTCAAGCTGGTGTGCCAGTTTACAGTCTTGATGATTTGGAAAAGCAGATTTCAGATCAACGGATTGATGTGGCTATTTTGACGGTTCCAGCGCCAGTTGCCCAAGATTTGGCTAACCGTTTGGCAAAGGCTGGGGTGCACGGAATTTTGAATTTCACACCACTACGTTTGGACGTGCCAAGTGACGTTCGCGTGCAAAATGTTGACTTGACGAACGAGTTACAAACATTGCTTTACTTCATCAACAATTTTGGTGGGGCTGAAGCCTAAATGATACGTGAAACACTTTGTTTACCGGTATGCACTGGTGAGCAAAGTGTTTTTCTTTCGCCACCAAAAAAACGAGCAAGTTGTTCAGAACGAGAATGATAATTTCACGAAAAGTGTCCTATGATTGGGACATGGGCGACCTGTTTAATCACAAAAATGTTTGATACACTGCTAATAATGACTATAAAAAAGAAGTAGTGGCGTAATGAATAAGCATAGTGAACGTCTGTTAGAGGCGATGCGGCATATGAAGCAGAACCGCCGGATACATACGAAAGACATTGATCAACACGTGATGAGTAAGTCGGCCTATTATCGGGTGATGAAAGGGGAGACTCCGCTGAATTTACAATTAGCAATTCGGCTAATTCGGTTTATGGGTGGCCGTCCCGTTAATTTAATTGCCTACGCTGAAGATGGCGAATTATCGGCCTATGGTCGTTTTTTGATGAAATTTGGGCGCGCCATGCGGATGGGCGATTTCACACTTGCCAAACAAATCATTACCGATTTAGAGGCGCAAGTTGAGGAGTATCATCTGTTGGCCGACCGGGAAGTGTTGCTGATTGCCGAATATGCGTTAGCACTGGTGTTTGACGATGAGGAACAAAAAGCACTGTTGAAACAGGAAATGCGCCGGTTAGTGGCCAAAACAGACCTATGGACAGCGATAGAAGTCACCTTATACTTCATCTCATTATCATCAGATGCACCAATTGAATCAGTGCTCGCCGAGTTTCAAAAATACGTCATTGATAAACAGCAATTTCGCGAGCGTTTTCCCGCTGTAGAAGTGACGACGATTTGGTCTGATAATATCTTGATGATGGCTGAGACGGTGTTGACTTGAAAAAACTACGATGACTATGTAAAATTTGTGGCGTTTATTAATGAGCTATCCCCTGCAGCGTATATTTTGGAGCATGCCCCATACCGGCGGGCTTTAGCTGATATTGAGCGGGCGTGGCGTGAACATAATCCACAAATTTTGTTAGATGCCGAGCAAAAAATTAGTCGATTTATGAAGGCGATTCATGACAATGCTGAGCAAGCCGGGGAAGTAACCCAAACGTTTGTTATTTTGTTCCGAATTGCCTGGGGGGTTATAGAGACAAATGACTGATCATGTAGGCCAAGTAATTAACGATATTCGCAAAGCTAAAAACATACCATTAACACAATTGTTAACGTACTCTGGTTTGAACCGGGCGACGTATTATCGCTTTGTCAAAGGAGATGCGGATATTGAAATCACCGATTTTTATCATTTAGTCTATG
This sequence comes from Weissella sp. DD23, assembly GCF_001579105.1. Lineage (NCBI taxonomy): Bacteria > Bacillati > Bacillota > Bacilli > Lactobacillales > Lactobacillaceae > Weissella > Weissella sp. DD23. The sequence goes on from NZ_KQ970396.1 coordinate 51,367, forward strand.
GATTAGGGCTGACTGAAACAGAATTGGCAGAATTGATTATTCCAGAAGATACAACGTTCAGACTACTAGCTGAACGCATTAAACAATTGTCGGTTACAGACTATGACGGCGGTGCGGTTATTCAGGCTGAAATTCAACAATTGCAAGAGCAAACCGGCTACCGTCACTATGGCTGGCTAACCTGGATGCTCTATTTCCGGCAAAACACAGATCGTGACGATGAAAAGCAACGCCAAGCCACGGTGGTATTCACAGAATTATTGGCGTTACCTTTTTGGACACGTTATGAATTGGAATTAACCCAATGTGCGTTACCATACTTGTCACCAGAAATAACCGTGCCTGTACTTGAAAAAATCGTTAAAATTAATGTGCGTAGTCGTTTTTTCTCAACCAGACATCATGAATTAAAGATTAATGGTTTAATCTTTAATCTATTACAGCGAGTTGCGAGTGGACACGATTCACGACTGTTTGTCAGCGCTTTACGATCGATTGTGCAACGGTTTACCTTTGCGACAAATTATTCGGCATTGATCTACATCAAGTTTATTCAGCTGTTGCTAACCCGCTATGATGGTGCGTGTGATGATTCGGCGTACACAACCGCGGTGGCTGAATTGTTGGCGGATATAGACTATTTTTATGCGGACGGTGAAATCAAGACGTTCCAGTCGCAGTTTGCATGGTTTGAAAAAATGACATTTGCAAAGGACTAAAGGTGCAATGTTTGTCAATTGTCTTATGAATTTGGACACGTCTGCGTCTTATTTTGATGGTTTCAAATGGTTATAATGGGAAAAGAAAGGTGGGGGGATAATGACAGAAAAAAAGAAACGGCGCGTGGGGGCCTGGCTACGAGCGGTCATATTTGTTGTGCTGCTACTTATTTCTTTGCTGTTGATTTTTCATAATCAGATTGCAAATGTCGCGTTAAAGACGTACGAACCAGAGGTGACGAAGACGTCCATTAAGAAGGGGGCGGCTGAAAAGAAAACGGCTAACTATGATTGGCAAAAGGTTGGGTCATTAACGGCGCAACAGGTACTGGCTGCCCGAGTGAACGCGGGAAAGATTAATTTTATTGGGTTTGTCGCGATTCCTGAGATTGGTCTATCGGTGCCAATTTCAAATGGGACAACTGATTTAAATCTATCATTAGGGG
>NZ_KQ970396.1:52601-54215 GCF_001579105.1 Weissella sp. DD23
CTGATTTAAATCTATCATTAGGGGCGGGGACGATGTTTCCTGATCAAACCATGGGTGAAGGTAACTATGCGCTTGCCAGTCACTTCATTCAAGGCGACTCTGGCCGCGATGTGTTGTTTTCACCAATTTACTACAAGGGTGCAGTCGGTCAGAAAATTTATTTAACGGATATGAATCACGTTTACGAGTATCGGGCCGTTGACTTTAAAGTTATTAAGCCGACCGATGTTGATTGGGTGTATCCAGTAGCTGGTAAGAAGTTGGTGACGTTGATTACATGTGATTATACGGCTGAACGCGGGCGTGTGATGATGCGCGGCGAACTTGAACGGACAACAGCTTGGGATAAGACGCCTAAGTCAATTCAAACAGCATTTACAGCAGATAATCGTTGGATTAAGTAAGTCAAACAAAAAGCGGATGAGATTTAGTCTCATCCGCTTTTTCTGTTAATCGTTAATAAAAATAAAGTCGGCAGCGTGTTGCGTGACTTGCACATCACGTGAACCATCTGACAATACAAGTGGGCCATCAAATGGCAGGCGTTCCTTGATTGTCCAAGTTGTCCCTAGTTCAAGGCCAACCGTTTCGACATATTGTAGTAATTCCAAATCTTCAGTGAAACTGTTTAACGTAACGGTTTCTAAATCCTTGGCTTCACGCAAAGTACGCAACTTCTCTTGTTCATAATTAAAGTTGGCGTCAGGAATTAGTAGGCCGTGGGGGCTGTACTTTGGGAAATCTAAGAAACGTTCAAGGGCGTCAACAAATTCAACATCAGCATCGTGATCCAAATTGTCAGCGTTGAAGTGCGCTTCTGAAATCGACAGCCCGAGCTTTGTGGCACCGAAGGTTTCAATCAGACGGTGTGATCGAATCAAGCGCAACGCTGTTTGTCGACCAGGTTCAGTTAGTGTTACCCCGTAGTATGGCACAACGTCAACTTCGCCAGCTTCTTGCAACTTTGCCAGCATGTTTGATACTGAAGAAGGCGTTACATTCAAATGTTCAGCGATTTGGTTATTTGAAATCTTAGTTGTTTCATCCCCACTGCTGAGCTCCAAAATAGTTTGGAGATACTGGGTTTTTGAAATTGATTCGCTCATAATAGCAGTCCTTTTTTTGTTTGAAATGTTTCGTGTGTTCATTATAACACGCGGGGTTTGATAATAGGGTTAACTGGTTGACTAAAATATTTTTAATCATCATTAAAATAAAATTACATGGTATAATTAATTGTCAATTAAATCACTCTGACGTCCGTCAGATAACACGTTTTGGAGGCCCAAATGCGAGGAAACGAGATTCGCCAAGGAAACAAGTTAGTGGGTGTGCAAAAGTTACACACCCTGATGCAAAGCACCCGGGAAATGCCGGTGCAGACGGCAAAGCTGCTGCAAGGAGCGGTTGAGGCAACGATGACAAAGAACGGTCCGATATTTGTCGGGCGGGTCTATGACAGTTGTATCTACCGCATTGGTTGTGGCAGTATCTATGAAGAATTTGCGCTTAAATTTGCGACGGCGGATGAGCGGAATAAGTTTGCGAATCGGTTTGAAGCAGCTTGTCGTGAAATTGGACTAGCTGTTCATCAGAGTTACTAAAAAACTAACC
>NZ_KQ970396.1:54782-56161 GCF_001579105.1 Weissella sp. DD23
TACTCAGTTATTACTTGAATAATAGGCGTTCGCGCATTTGCTCAAGCGTTGGGTGATTCAAGAAAAAATACAGGATAATCGCTTGAATTGGCAAGAAAATAATTTGCTTAATGCCACGAACCCAAAGGAGTGATGTAATTGCCTTAGGATCCGTCATGCCACCCATGATCACAATCCAAAGGGTATTCAAAACGGCGTTAACCAAGAATAGGACCAAGATAACGGTAACAATGACCCGTAACCAACTAATGTGTTCGCGCCCATAAAAAGCGAAGCCGTAAATGGCAGCACCGACTAATGCTGAAACGGCGAATCCCCAAAAGTAGCTATAGCCACTAATCATCGTTGATAGAAAGTCGTTAAAAAAGGCAACAATCATGCCCCAATAAGGACCATACCACTTTGCAATCAAGCCAACGACGATAAATGTGAAGCCAACCTTCACAGAAGCTGGGCCAAATGTAAAGCGACCGATAACGATTTCGAGGGCCATCAGAATGCCCAATAATGCAAGCTGCGTCGTGCGCAGACGAGGTAATGCGTAACTTAATGTCTTCATATCGAAAACACCTCCTTTAGTATTTGGAGGGTTTCACTTCTTACAGTGAATGTGACGATGGTATCGCGAACACGTTGTCCTTCGTCCGTGGCCCACATTCCGTTTCCACGGCACTTAACGCACCAAAGTCTACCCTGCATCTGTTACGTGATTTATTATAGCGCAATTTATTGATTGGTGGCAGGAAAAGTGGGGTGATATCGTAAGTAAAATGTTAAATAACGAAAATATTTAGGTTTAAACGTTTCAATTGTTAGTTTTATGTCTAATAATGGCCGTTGTGATGGGAAACTTGCACGGATTTCTTAATAAATTAAGAACAAACTCTAATTGAGGGGGCTGTCATTTTTAGTAAAACTTGGTAAAATGTTTACAAAGTAATTTTACGAAGAAAGAGACCCGCATGATAACAATAAAAGTACCTGCAACATTAGGGGATTTCGGTCCCGGCGTCGCGTCAATTGGTATTGCGCTCGATCGCTATTTAACGCTTGAAGTTATTTCAGCCAATGATGTCTGGTTGGTCGAACACAATTTAGGTGAGACGATTCCGACGGATGCCACCAATTATATCGTTGCTGTTGCCCAAAACTTATATCCCAATATAACGCCACATCGGATTCGCGTAACGTCGGATATTCCACTCCGTCAAGGGTTGGGCTCTTCAACGGCTGCGTTGCTGGCCGCAATAGAGTTAGCTAACCAATTGGGTGAACTGGATTTAGACGACTATACGAAATTAACGTTGGCAGCACGTACTGAAGGTCAACCAGCCAACGTGACTGCCGCGCTACTGGGTGGCGTGACAGTGAGTTATCTA
>NZ_KQ970396.1:56181-63176 GCF_001579105.1 Weissella sp. DD23
ACGTTTTTGCGAGTGGGGTTGTTGCACCAGCTTACCAAGCGGTCATTTACTTACCTGAGTATCAACGTGAGGTGGCGACCCATCGGCCCGAGCAATTCTCGCAAGCAGCGGCTATGGCGACAGCAGCGGCGGGTAACATGTTGCTAGCTGCATGGCAGAATCAGCAAGTGGTCCTTGCTGGGCAATTGCTGGAGACCGCCGGATTAGATACGGCCCGTCAGGCTGAGGTACCGGAATTAGCCAAGATTCGGCAAGCGTCACACGCACTAGAGGTTTACGGAACGGTCTTGGCTGGTGCTGGACCGGCAATTGTGACGCTGGTGGCACCAGATAAAGTCAATGATTTATTGGATGTGTTGGCTTACTTGGCGTTGCCAGGTAAGTTTGAAGTGGTTGATATTGCAAACACGGGGATGAGTGTGAATTAAGAAGGAGACGGATAATGGGGAAGGCGTCAATTCGAGACGTTGCAAATTTGGCAGGCGTTTCAATTGCAACTGTGTCACAAGTGTTAAACGGTAAAGGGGAGCGTTTTTCGGATGCAACCAAGCAGAAGGTCTTTGCAGCACGTGATGAAGTCGGCTATGTACCAAACGCCAGTGCCCGTAGTTTAAAGCGCGGGACGACAACGATGATTGGTGTGCTGGTGCCAAGTTTGCGAAATCCTTACTTTGGAGATATTGTGCAACGCATGCAGGAAGGTTTGCCTGATAATGTGTCACTATCGATTATGACTGCTGAAACGGCAACCGCTGATCAAACGGTTGAGACGTTAGTTGCCGCAGGGGTCCAAGGCATTGTGGTGGCGAGTCAACTGTCAAATCCACCCGCCGTTGCTCGAAGCTTGAAGCGTCGCGGCATCGCGATGGTTGTCTTGGAAAATCATGATGAGTTGGAAGATGCTGATGCGGTTTATTCATCAGATACGCAGGGCGGCCGTAAAGCAGCCGAGCATTTAATTGCATTGGGCCACAAACACGTGGTGCTGTTGGGTAACCAAGTGTATACCGATAATTTGTTGTATCGGACGGCCAGCTTCAAGGAAGCGATGGCGGAAGCGGGTGTCAAGGTGAGCGAAGTGGCTACCCGAAATTTGACAAAGCACGCTGGTCGCGCTGCGGCAATGGCTGTTTCCGTGACGCATGCAACCGCGGCGTTTGCCCTTAATGATGAATTGGCCATTGGGTTGATTTCCGGGTTAAATGCGATTGGTATTAAGGTACCCACAGAAATGTCGGTTATTGGTTATGATGATACGGATTATGCGGAATTTTTCCGGCCAGCGCTCACGACAATTGAACAACCGGTTTGGGATATTGCGAAGTCAGCCTTGGATTTGGTGTTGCAACGTATTGCTCAACCTGATGGTGAGCGACAGGTGGCAGCGTTTGATGCGAACCTAATTGTGCGTGAATCAACTGCGCCATTTGCTTAATTATGGTAAGCTAGTGGGAAGAGGAGGTGTGCATATGCTTTTTAAGCGAACACGCGAACTGATAGAAAACCCTAAGGGCGTTGACGTCCACCGGGCTGCGATGTCAGCGGCACTTTTGGGCCAGACTGAAGTACTCACGGCAGACGGGTGGTTACCAAAGGCGGTGGCGGCTTATGTTGAGGCTGTGGCAACTGCACCTGAACTGACGGATGATACGATGACGGGTGTCTTAACGCAGAAATGGTATGAGGCGCACCGGATTGGGTCATCATTATTTACGAAAATGTTAATTTCAGGTTTCCACCGTGGTAGTGCAACGGCAACGGATCGGTTGGGGATGCTTTATCAAGTGTTGGGATTGCAACGTGACGACACGAATTTTGTCCAAATGACCCATTTGGGTGATTGGGCTAAGCGTGATATGACGCCGAACTTGTATTACCTGCAGTTAGAAAATGAAACGGATTTGCAAGACTATTGGGATTTTGTTAACCGAGTTGCCTTTTTGATGCGTCTGAAGTATCGGGCGTGGAACGGTATTCGGTCACGATATGCCACGAGTAAGCAATTGACGGTAACGTTTGACAACCAGCTACGCTATTATCTCGGTAAGCCGGTGTCTGATTTTGTGCGCCACATGAATTGGACGCGCGCCCAATATGAAGCTAAGGTGTTGTTGTTTACTGGCAAAGAAGTTTTGCATCCTGGTGTGGCGTTACATAATCGAGGCGTTGCAGACCAAAGCAATGTTAAGGTGGTGACACCGGATTATCATGTCGAGTTAATTTTCGATCGTGATGATCAGATTGTGTCGCTTTGGGATGCTCTGGAAGAGCAACAAATCGAAATGGCCGATGGTTCATTACGATTTGTACAAGATCCTGCGGCGTACTCTTTGACTGAATTACAGCAGATTGCTAATACTGAATCAGCCAATTATGCTGGTCAGGGTGGCGAAATTCACGAAGCATTGGATGTGAAACCGGCTGCCCGGACGGCAGGGTTGGAATCAGATCTGCGCAACTATGCAAAAAATCAATTTTAACGAAAAAGACACCTGCAACGGTTTATGGTTGCGGGTGTCTTTTTTAATAGCAAACAAAGGGGTTAAAAGACCGCGTCATAAATCACCCGGACGGCATCGTCCACTTGTTCGGCGCGTACGCCAAGCATTAGTGAAATTTGGGAAGCACCTTGGTTAATCATGGGTAATGTAATCCCAGCGTCAGATAATGGGGTCGCGATTTCTGAAAAAGCGCCGATGCGATTATTCATCCCTTCACCAACCACCATAATAATGGCAAAATCATCAATCCATTCCAAATGGTCTGGTTCTAAAGTGGTTTGGATTTCATCACAAATCGCATCACGCATTGCGTCAGTAATTTGCGTTTTATCGAAAATAATGGTCATGTCATCGATACCAGATGGCATGTGCTCATAACTAACCCCATGTTTGGCCAAAATTTCCAGAATTCGTAGGGTAAAGCCGACCTCTTTATTAAGCAAATAACGGTGTAAGTATAGGGCCGCAAAACGGGTATCACTCGCAATACCAGTTACCGGACGTGGGTTGGTGACTTGTTTGACAGGTACAATCATCGTGCCGGGTGCCGTGGGGTTATTTGTGTTTTTCACGTTAATTGGAATATTAGCTTCAATTACTGGAATAATCGCTTCATCGTGGAACACCGCAAAGCCAGCGTAGGCTAATTCACGCATTTCCCGGTAGGACATCGTTGTGATGGCGGCTGGATGATCAATGATGTGTGGATCAACAGCATAGATTGCTGATACATCAGTGAAATTTTCATATAAATCCGCGTGCAACCCGCGTGCCAAAATAGCACCGGTGATGTCAGATCCGCCACGTGAAAAGGTGGCCATTAGCCCCTCATTGGTATAGGCAAGAAAACCGGGCACGATAATAATCTCATCGGCTGCGATTTGGAAGTTCGCTAAGCGCGTATAACTATCTTCGCGAATGCGAGCCGCGCGGGGTGTGCCAGTGACAATCATCCCTAAATCGGCTGGTGACACGAAACGAGCGTTGTGACCAAGACCCCGCATGACATAGGCAATTAGTTGGGCGTTTAGTAATTCGCCATGACCCATAAAGGCTGCGTATAAGTAGTCAAACGAGGGATAGTGGACCCGACTTAGCTTTGCCAGTTGTTCAGATAGGGTCCCAATGATCTCGGTTTCGTCGAGGTTGAAATACGCGACGATTTGACGATATCGGTTAATGATTTCGGCCTGAATGGCGACGGTATCATCCCCCGCAATTGCTTGTTCCGCGTAGCTTGCAAGTAAATCAGTAACCTTGATGTCATCCTTGAAACGCTTGCCTGGCGCAGATACAACGACGACTTGACGGGCAGTATCTGCGCTGATAATTGCAATAACTTTTTCTAATTGTGAGCCCTCAGCTAAGGAAGAACCACCAAACTTGATTACATTCATACTAATTTCCTCTTGTGTATTCATTCATTTGTTGATGATAATTCAAAATTAAAAAATGGCAGATGTCAAGTGTTGACAGTTATATTTTTTAAGGGTATTCTAATGTTACGTTAATGATTGATAGAGGTTGCAATCGACATGAGTAACTTTGTTGAGCCGGCACGGGCGACGACGCAAAGCGAAAGGGGACATTGCCGAAACGATTCAGCGCAACTGAGTCGTTGGGCCTTTGGTTAAGAGCCATCGGACTGTCGCTGTGAAAACAGCGGGGAGCTATCGTCACAGTCAATGAATGTTTTTTAATGAGACGCTCAATTGACGGTGCGATGGTGCCGTTAATTGAGCGTCTTTTTTGCGGAAAAGCCTCACAATTAGCGTGACACTAATGAAAATGAGGACACAAGTTATGGTAGTAGCAGTTACCCGACCAACCCGGTTAAATATTTCACAAGCAGCGGTGACGCACAATATTCAAGAAGTGCGTCAGGCATCGCAAGCCTCATTTATGTTCTTAGCAGTCAAGGCCAACGCTTATGGTTTCGGCCTGATTCCGATGAGCCAAGCGGCAGTTGCGGGTGGCATTGATGGCTTAGCGGTGGCTTTGTTAGATGAAGGTTTAGCGTTACGTCAAGCAGGGTTGACGGAACCAACGTTAATTTTAGGGATTACGTTACCGCAATACGCGCGTTTAATTGCAGAAAATAATTTGATTGCAACGGTTGGATCACTGGCGTGGTTGGAAGCGGCACTACAATATCTGCCAGTTAATGGCCAACGTTTGCAAGTTAACTTAGCTGTTGATACTGGTATGGGACGCATTGGATTTCGTGAGCGAACTGAATTAGAAGCTGCGATTGCTTTTATGGATGAACATCGCGAGGCCTTCACCTATGCTAGCATCATGACCCACTTTGCTGAGGCCGATGCACCGGAAGTTGATTATTTCCACCAACAATTAAATCGGTGGCATGCACTAACGGATGGTATTGAAATGCCACCTTTAGTGCATTTAGCAAACTCGGGGGCCGCGATGTATCACGCGGATGAAATGCCAACGGATGTGATTCGGGCGGGTACTGTGGTTTACGGTGTGGAACCGTCACGCGGTGAATTGCGCTCAGATGATTATTTAGAGCCGGTCCTCACACTGGAAACGGAATTGGTGTTTGTTAAAAAATGCCATGAAGGTGAGGGTGTCAGCTATGGTCATACTTATTACGCCCATGAAGGCGAATGGATTGGCACGGTACCGTTGGGGTATGGCGATGGCTTACCTCGTAAGTTACAAGGGTTTGAGGTAATCGTCGACGGTGTGAAACGCCCGATTGTGGGGAAGTTAGCGATGGATCAAATGATGATTTCATTACCATATGAACTACCAATTGGCACCACCGTCACGATTATTGGTCGGCAAGGTGAACAAGAGAATACCTTGGAGGATGTCGGTCAGTATACGGACCTAGCACCATGGGAAATTTCAACGAATTTACAAGAACGCATTTATCGACAAATTACAGATTAACGGGGAAGAGAATATGCAAACACCTTATCAAACAAATGCAGCAGGTCATTTGAGTATTGGCGGTGTTGATGCCAATGAATTAGCACAACGCTTTGGCACACCACTATACGCGTATGATGTGGGGGCTATGCGCCAACAGATGCGTGATTTCAAGCGCGTATTTGAAGAGCGTCACCTGAATTATGCGGTGTCATATGCATCGAAGGCATTTGCAACGATCGCGATGTATGAAGTTGCTGCCCAAGAGGGGATGCATATTGACGTCGTATCCGGTGGCGAAATTTATACGGCTTTGCGGGCAAAGTTTCCGATGGCGGATGTGTCGTTTAATGGTAACAACAAGTCGGTTGAAGAGTTAACGATGGCGATTGAGAATGGCTTAGGCACGATTATTGTTGATAACTTCTATGAATTACAGGTATTGCATGAATTGTTGGCAGAACGTCAGCAAACGCAAGATATTCTCTTGCGGATTACCCCAGGGGTTGAAGCTCACACCCATGATTACATTTCAACCGGTCAAACTGATAGTAAGTTTGGTTTCGATGTTAATAGTGGCCAAGCTGAAGCTGCGTTGCAACAAGCCTTGGCAGATCCTAATTTGAATGTTTTGGGGGTTCATGCACATATCGGTTCCCAAATTTTTGATGTGACGGGTTTCCAGATGGCCGCTGCAAAGTTGGTGGATTTGGTGCACGAATGGGATTTCGAGCCGCAAGTGATTAATGCCGGCGGTGGCTTTGGCATTCGGTACACCGCAGATGATGAACCATTACCAGCCGCAACGTTCGTTGAAGCAATTATCGATACGATTGCTGAAAAGGCGGCGGCATATGGCATGCAGATGCCAGCCGTTTGGATCGAACCGGGTCGATCAATTGTCGGACCAGCAGGGTATAGTCTCTACACGATTGGCTCGCGTAAAGATGTCCCAGGCATTCGGTCATATCTCGCTGTCGACGGTGGCATGGGGGATAACATTCGACCAGCGCTGTACCAGGCGAAGTATGAAGCGGTCTTAGCTGCTCAGCCAGATGCGCCTTCTGATGAGGTTGTCCGTGTGGCGGGTAAGTATTGCGAGTCGGGGGACGTGTTGGTTTGGGAGCAAGCCTTACCAAAGACAAAGCCAGGGGATGTCTTAGCAGTATTGGCAACCGGAGCGTATGGCTACTCGATGGCGTCAAATTACAACCGAAATGGGCGTCCAGCCGTGGTCTTTGTTGAAAACGGTCAAGCTAAGGTCGTAGTGGAACGAGAAACATTGGCAGATTTGGTTCGCTTGGACCGACACTATTTATAGAAGGAAATGTAAAAAATGGCAGAATTAGATGCACAAACGATTATTAATTTCATTGCAAATGCGCCAAAGCAAACACCGGCACGGGTGACATTGGCCGGCGAACTGACTGATATTACCTGGCCCACGGACGTACAAGCATTTATTGAAACGCGTACGGGCACAGTGATTGGCGACTATGCGCTGATTGCACCGGTTTTAACCGCAAATGCTGATAAAATCACGGCGCAACACGTTGAGTTATTAGCCCGCAATTCAGGGGTGCCATTGTTGAACTA
>NZ_KQ970396.1:63493-66665 GCF_001579105.1 Weissella sp. DD23
GGTGTGAAGGCCCGAATCGAACCGGGCGCGGTGATTCGCGAACAGGTGGAAATTGGCGATAATGCGGTCATTATGATGGGGGCCATTATTAATATTGGGGCCGAAATTGGCCCAGGAACCATGATTGATATGGGTGCTGTGCTAGGCGGACGCGCAATTGTCGGCGCGCATAGTCACATCGGCGCGGGTGCTGTCTTGGCCGGGGTAGTTGAGCCAGCCTCAGCAACGCCGGTGACGATTGGTGATAACGTTCTCGTCGGTGCGAATGCGGTAGTGATCGAAGGTGTGCAAGTTGGTGACGGGGCTGTTGTTGCGGCCGGCGCGATTGTCACTAAGGATGTGCCAGCCCATACAGTTGTAGCTGGTGTGCCAGCACGTGTCATTAAGGACATTGATGCGCAAACGGAAGGCAAGACGGCCTTGGTCGACGCCTTGCGGAACCTGGATTAACGAGGTGCTGACATGACGCCGATTGATTTAAAACAAGTCCGGCGTGACTTGCACCGCATCCCAGAGTTGGCGTTACACGAAACGCAGACACACCAGTATTTGAAACAGTTGGTCATGCAATGGCAGCAACCATGGGTCACAATACGTGAAATACCTGAACTACCAACGGCGTTGCTTGTTCGCGTCGCTGGAACCGATCCACAACGAACAATTGGGTATCGGGCGGACATTGATGCGTTGCCAATTACTGAGGCCACGGGGTTACCATTTGCATCAGAACATGCGGGTCTGATGCATGCGTGCGGTCATGATATGCATATGACAGTGGGGTTAGGTATTTTAGCGTACTTTACCCAGCATCAGCCGAAAGATAATCTGATTTTCTTTTTCCAACCAGCTGAAGAAGCTGATTATGGTGGTAAACGGGCGTACGATTTGGGTGTGTTTACTGATGAATGGCGCCCGGATGAGTTTTATGGCTTACATGATCATCCCGGTTTGCCAACTGGGCAAATTGCGACGCGTCAAGGGACATTGTTTGCGGGGACGACTGAGATTCATGTAACCTTTACAGGTAAAGGCGGTCACGCTGCTTACCCACATGAAGCCGTCGATGCAGTGGTCGCGGGTGCGATGTTTGTCAATCAAGTGCAAACGATTGTGTCACGCAATGTCGATCCAGTTCGCGGTGGTGTGGTGACATTAGGCACTTTTCACGCCGGGATAGTCGGTAATGTGATTGCCGAAACCGCCCATTTAGATGGAACGATTCGGGCCTTCCACCAGCAGGATATCGAAATGATGCAACAACGTGTGCGCGATATTGTGGCGGGGGTGGCACTGGCAACCGGTGTGACGGCTGATTTGCAGTTAATTCAAGGGGGCTACATGCCGGTTGAAAATGACGACACGACAACAGCGCTATTCATGACTTATATGACCCAGGCAACGGATGTTGATTTTTCAGAAATTGCGCCGGCGATGACTGGTGAAGATTTTGGCTTCTTACTACAAAAATTCCCAGGTACGATGTTTTGGTTAGGGGTTGGTGATCCAACCCATGCGCTTCATAATGCCGGATTGTCGCCTGATGAGGCCGCCTTGCAACCAGGTGTTGACGCAATGGTTGGTTACTTAAATTGGCGAATGATGCAATAAATAATAAGAAGAGGCAACTGATATGTATGATGAAGTTGAGCTGATTACGGCGATTATTACGCCTTTTACAGCAGAAGATACGATTGATTATCCAGCGTTGGATTCGTTGACCGAACGATTGTTAGCCGAAGGTACCCAAGGATTTGTCATTGGCGGTACCACTGGTGAGTCACCAACCTTGACGCATGAAGAAAAACTAGCTTTATATGCTTACTTTGCTGCAAAGGTGGGGACCCGCGGGCCAGTGATTGCGAACGTCGGTGATAATAACACAGCCCAATCAGTCGCATTGGCTGCCGAAGTTAGTGCGATACCTGGGGTAGATGCCATTTTGGCCGTGACGCCATACTACAATAAACCAAGTCAGAAGGGGATGTTAGCCCACTTTACGGCGATTGCGGATGCGTCGGCTGTACCAGTCATGCTGTATAACATTCCAGGTCGTTCAGCGGTTGGTCTAACAAATGACAGTGTGGTGACATTAGCGCAGCATCCAAATATCAATGCCGTCAAGCAAGTCACAAGCATTGATGATTTGGCGTACTTGGTTGACCATACACCAGCAGATTTTGCTGTCTATACCGGTGAGGATGCTCAGACGTTAGCGGCAAAGGCGATTGGGGCGACTGGCACAATTTCAGTGGCGGCACACCTGTATAGTCCTGAAATGCGCGACTTGTTCTTGGCGTTCCATGATGGTGATCTAGGTAAGGCGGGTCAGTTGCAACGGTGGTTAACACCACGGATGAATACGCTATTTAGTTACCCTTCGCCAGCACCAGTTAAGGCGGTTTTGGCGGAAAAGGGCGAGGTGCAAAACCGAACGCGCTTGCCAATTTTGCCTTTGGATGAACATGAAACGGCAGATGTCATTGCACATCTTGCGTAAAGATGAGAGAGGAATTTTTATGACAACCGTATTTCTAGCGGGCGGATTTGGTAAAATGGGAGTAGCCATCCAAAATATGTTGGCCGAACAGGCTGATTTGACGTTGGTTGGTATTCTAGGTCGGACCCCGCACGAGGCGACAGTACCGGTTTTTACAGAATTAGACGAAATTGATGTCATAGCAGATGTTTGGGTAGATGTGACGTTACCCGAATCAGCCTTCGACAATGCCACTTATGCGTTGTCACACGGCTTTGATTTAGTGGTTGGGACAAGTGGCTTGGCAGCCGATCAAGTTTCACAACTTCGCCATCTAGCTGAAAAGTATGCGCGCCATGCGATTATCGTACCTAATTTTTCGTTATCAGCGGTGTTGTTGATGCAATTTGCTGAAAAAGCAGCGCAATATTTCCCGGATGCGGAAGTGCTAGAAATTCATAACCCCAATAAGGTGGATTCACCGTCTGGGACGGCCCGGGCGACCGCAAGTCGCATTGCGGCTCGTAAGGCTAAACCAGTGACCCAGTATCGAGCAGATGCTGCTCGTGGGGAAGCAATCGACCAGGTGCCGGTTCATGCGATGCGTTTACCTGGCTATGTGGCCGAGGAAGAAGTTATCTTCGGGGCACCCGGGGAAACATTACGACTCAAGCAAACATCATTCACGCGTGAATC
>NZ_KQ970396.1:66764-69943 GCF_001579105.1 Weissella sp. DD23
GATGGCCAGTGAGCCAGAGGAGAAAAACATGCCAGAATTAAATGCTGCCCTTGCTGATCGTTTTAACACACGATTGGCCCAGATTTTACCATCACCAATTCGAGTAGTGGACCAAAAGTTTTCTGCCATCGACGGCATTTTAAAGTTGACACTTGGTGAGCCTGATTTTGCTGTACCAATGCACATTAAGGACGCTGCCAAAGCTGCGATTGATGAAGACGACTCACACTACGCTGCGCCACATGGGCATTTGGCTTTACGTGAAGCAATTAGTGACTACCTGGTTGAACGGTTTGATACACCACGTTACGAGCCAAACGGCGAAGTGGTAGTGACGGTGGGTGCTTCGGAAGCGTTGTTCGCGACGATGAATGCGCTGTTTAATGCGGGTGATGAAATTATTATCCCAACGCCAACTTTCCCAATGTATGAAGCAATCGCTAATATCATTGGCCTGGAAGTGATTGGCATCAACACCGCACCTGATTTTGTATTGACGCCAGAAAAACTACAAGCCACGTTAGCTGAACATCCAAATGTGAAGGCCGTGTTGTTCAACTACCCATCAAATCCAACGGGTGTCACTTATACTGGTGCGCAAGTACAGGCAATTGCTGACATTTTGGCTGAACACCAATTGTTGGTCTTGTCTGATGAAATCTATGCCGAGTTAGTTTACGATGGCGAACACGTTTCAATGGCGAAGTTGTTGCCAGAACAAACCATCTTGGTGAGCGGATTATCAAAGTCACATGCGATGACGGGCTACCGTGTGGGTTATGTGGCCGGACCGGCTGCGTTGATGACGCACGTTGGTAAAATGCACCAATTCTTGGTGACGACAGTGCCGGGTCCCATGATGGCAGCGGCCAATGAAGCGTTGCGTCATGGGCGTGCTGATGCGATTGAAATGCGTGATATCTACAAGGAGCGCCGTGATTTGGTAATGGCTGGTCTGGCAGAGGCTGGTTTTACCGCTGCACAACCAGGGGGCGCCTTCTACATTTTCGCGAAGATTCCAGCAAACTTGAACACTGATGATATGGCGTTTGTCTACGACTTAGCGGAAACCGTTAAGCTTGGGATCGCACCGGGATCAATTTTTGGTGCTGGTGGTGAAGGTTATGTGCGTCTATCATACGCAGCCTCAACTGAAGATTTGCAGACGGCGATGGTGCGCTTGAAGCATTACGTCGACCTCAAGGGTTAATGAGAAAACACTAATAATTAATGGCACAACTGATTAATTTCGGCTTGTGCTTTTAATGTACCCAAATTTCGGGTTTTTATTAAAATTTAAGGAGAAAATATTATGTCAGAACGTGAGTACACAGTTGCAATTTTAGGAGCTACCGGCGCGGTTGGTACCCGCTTGATTCAACAATTGGAACAATCAACGATTCCGGTTAAGTCGTTGAAGTTGTTGGCTTCGTCTCGTTCAGCTGGTCAAACCCGCCAATTCCGTGGTTCCGATATCGTGATCGAAGAAGCGCAACCCGAATCATTTGAGGGGGTTGATTTGGTCTTGTCATCAGCCGGCGGTTCTGTGTCAGCCCGCTTGTTGCCTGAAGCGGTTAAGCGTGGGGCTGTGGCTGTGGATAACACGTCATTTTGGCGGATGAACGATAACGTGCCGCTGGTGGTACCCGAGGTTAATGAACAGGCCCTTTATCAACACAATGGAATCGTTGCTAACCCGAACTGCTCAACGATTCAAATGGTCGTCGCACTTGAACCAATCCGTCAAAATTTCGGTTTGAAGCAAGTCGTTGTCTCAACCTACCAAGCTGCGTCTGGGGCGGGGCAATCTGCTTGGAATGAATTGCTGAACCAGGCGCAACAACACTTGAATGGTGAGACCGAAACGGCTGAAATTTTGCCAACCAAGGGTGACAAGAAGCATTACCCATTGGCCTTTAACTTGTTGCCTCAAATTGACGTCTTTGAAGATGAGGGCTACACGCATGAAGAGTACAAAATGATTCATGAGACGAAGAAGATTATGTTGGGTGATAAGAATGCGCCGGACATCAAGGTAACGGCCACGGCCGTTCGTGTACCGGTACCAGTTGGTCACGGGGAGACAGTTTACTTTGAAGTGACCGACAAGGATGGTGCTAGCACAAAGGGCATCCAACAAGCATTGTCGGATGCGCCTGGCGTTGTCTTGGAAGATGATCCGGATCACCAAATTTACCCACAACCAATTAACGCTGAAGGTAAGCGTGATACGTTTGTTGGTCGTGTCCGCCCTGATTTGGAAAATGATGGCAACTACCACATGTGGGTGGTTTCTGATAACTTGTTGAAGGGTGCCGCTTGGAACGCCGTGCAAATTGCAGAGCGTTTGGTAGCCCTTGATCTTGTCCGAGTACCAGCGGGTTCCGCTGAGTTGTTTGCGGACTAAATCTAATGGAAAGCCTGGGGATAATCTCAGGCTTTTTAGTATAAAAAACTTCCTTTTTATAACCATACGCTTATGAAAGCGGTATAATATGTTTCATATTTGAAACAGGGGGCACGCAACGATGGCAATTATTGGTATTCCAAGTAATCACTTGAACCACCCAAATCCAAAGCACCGAACGAATTACGTTGACTATACGCAACAAAATTATACGGCGGCGCTACGTGAAGCTGGCGCATTACCAGTTGTCTTTCCAATGGGTTCACCAGAGGAAGCGGCTGAGTATGTTAATTCAGTAGACGCCGTCCTTTTGATTGGTGGGCAAGACGTTGGACCACTATTTTACGGTGAAGATCCAACGCCACAAATGGGCGAAACAGACCGACAACGCGACTTATTTGAGTTGGCGATTGTCGCAGAGGCACGTAAACAAAACAAGCCTTTGATGGGGATTTGCCGCGGTGCCCAGCTCATTAACGTTGCCTTGGGTGGCACGCTAATTCAAGATATCGACACGCAATATACGCCAGAAAATGGTAATCCAATTGTGAAGCACGACCAATTCCCAGTGAAGTGGTATGAGCCCACGCATCGTTTGGATGTATTGCCAGATAACTTTTTGACGGGTACGTTGGGTGATAATCCAATTGTGAACTCATTCCACCACCAAGGTATTAAGCAGTTGGGCGCAGATTTGCAACCTGCTGCGTTTGCGAGCGATGGGACGGTTGAAGCGTATCAGAATTCGGATGCATCTGTCCGCGCTGTGCAA
>NZ_KQ970396.1:70032-89046 GCF_001579105.1 Weissella sp. DD23
TGTCTTTCAAGGCTTTGTTGATTATGTGAATAATCGTTGATATGACGGCTAAACCCTTGATTTAACGGGGGTTAGACGTTTTTTCTTTTTGGGCTGGATTGAATTTTAAATGTGTTGGTATCTGTCGCGAAATATCGGTAAGTGTTGAAAAATTCGCACTTTTTCGCACTATTCGCACCAGATTTGCACCAAAAAATCATCTTGCGCGTACTCTAATCCAGCTGATCTAGGAGAGTGATTGTTTTGTCTTCTTCTGATTGTTGCTTGTGTTGGAGTAGGTGTGCATATGTGTCTTGAGTGATTGAAATGTTTGAATGTCCAAGCCTTTTTGAAGCATAACTGATGTCAACTCCACTGGATAGTAGGTAGGAAACGTGTGAGTGTCGTAGACCGTGCAATGATATAATATTTTCAAATCCTAGCTTTTTTTCTAATCGTTCAAGCCATCTATTAACAACACTTGGAGTTCTGCGACCATCAAACAATTCGTTTGCAGAGTTCCAATGTTCTTTGGCATCAATGAATTTCTGATAGCTATCGAAAAAACGATTTGGCATAACGATTGTACGATTTGACGTTTTTGTTTTAGGCGTTGTTACAGCACCAGACAATTGTTTTGTTTTGCTAACGTTAATTGTCCGTGCATCCGAATCAATGTCATTTTTAGTGAGGGCCAATGCTTCACCAGCACGTAGTCCGGAAAGTGATATTAGATAGACCATAAACCCCGTTCGCCATGTGATGAGCTTCTCGTCGTTTTCAATGTATTCGATTAAAGTAGTGAGTTCATCTAGTTGTAAGAATTTTTCTGATGCATCTTTTGAATCGGACCCTGGAATCGTGACTCCGAAGGTTGGGTCACTTTGAATTAAGCCATCATGAAATGCTTGATTGATAACTAGTCTTAGTAACCTATGACGTTTTGAAACGGTTTGTCTTTTCTTTCCAATTGCGTAATGGTTTAGGAATGATTGATACATCGGTCGTGTGATTTGGTCTAATGTTAATCCTGTAAAGTAAACGTCAACGACAATCTTCTTTTGGAATCTCCACGATTCATAGGTGGCTTCTTTCATGCCAGTTTCTAGGTGTAGTTTTGCATACTCATCAAAGTAGTCAGTAAAAAGAATTTGTGATCCTTTTTGTAGGGTTGGCTTGCCATGGTTGATAGAATACTCAGCCAACCAGGCCTCAGCTTCTTTCTTTGTTTTGAACCCGCGCTTTGATTTCTTACGATATTTGCCGGAGGCATCTTTAAATGAGAAGTCAGCACGCCAACCATGTTCGGTTTTATATACTGCCATTAGCTTAAACCTAACCTTTATCTAAAAATTTTAGGCAGTTTAAAGACATGCCCGGGTCTGGTACAATTAAATATGTAAACGGGTCAGTGATGTTCTGTTTCGGATAACGCGCACATTTCCTTGTTTGGTCGCAGGATGTGCGCATTTTTTGTTATAACAAAATATTGTTAACGGTATTCTGTCTGATAGAGGTATTTGAAGTATGAACTTTGGTATGCGGAAGCCAAGTCCCATGCGTTCTATTAAAGCTAGGACAACTGGTAAGGCTAAACGAGCAGTTAAGCAGGCAATTATTCCAGGTTATGGTCAGAAGGGCATGGGCTGGTTAACAGATACTAAGAAAGAGGCTTACAACAAAGTCTATAAAAAGACCACCTTTAGTATTTTCGATCTATTCAAATAATTCATCAGTACTTTGCTACCTTAACGGGTGGCTTTTTATTCTATATTAATGCCTTTTTCTCTCAAATTTTCAATACATTCAATTAAATAGATATTGTCATGCTCTGGGTAAATTGGAGAAGTCAGAACTTCACTTGATAGTGAAGTATAAGCAGCTTCCTTAGTTCCACGGTACAAGGGGTCTAACCATAATTCGTTAGGTGTATATCCGCGACTTAGCATCTCATTCATTACTAGTTCGTGATATTGAAATAATTTATATGGTGAGTGATCAAAGACGTAATTCACAGTTGCATGTTTCTTACCCCAACCGCCGCCGCGAAGCGCACAACACTCTCTATGTTGCCCCAGCAATTGCTGCCGAGGTAGTTTAGGGATTAAAGATTCGTGCCACAATCGCATAGTATCCTCCTAGTGGATAAATACAGTAATGAATGCTGTGAATCCAAACAAAATTCCTGGTATATTAGCAATTACGATTGGCATGTCACGGGTATGACCGTCTGACCCAAACAATCCGTGAATAGTCCAGAAGATACAATTTAACATAGCTACAAAGGGCTGTATTGGATCACCTGAGTGACCTGATAGATTATCCAAGATTTGTGGGATATATGAAACGTACATCAGTACAGACATCACACTAGCGATGCGACCAATAAGAACTAGTGATTTTTTATCTTCCATGTTATTTTCTCCTTAATTTAACATTCTAAGTAATTGTGTTGTTGTAGTTTCCTATATAAAAAATGTAACCCGTAATAGTTACCTCGAAAGTGGTAGCGCAGAAACCTAAAATCTTTTGCTTATGCACGGTAGATGCTTTCGATAACTTAATGCTACAATATTTCCAACTTAAGGTAAGTTATTTTTTTCGTATTTCACATTTACTTCGAAAACGTTCATATATAACCGGTTTCTTTTTTGCAAAGTAAACCGTGTCAAGTAGTGATCTGTGATATTTGACTAGTACAATTTGAATATGGAAACAGGGCTATAATGTTTTGTTTTGGTTGATACGCACACTACTTGTTTGGCGACGGGGAGTGTGCGTTTTTTTATTTATTAAGGGTATACAACGGTTGTACGTGGTTTCTTTTGAAGAATTGTTTTTCCAATATAAAGTTGCTCACCAAGACCGTTATCCTTCGAATCATCATACTTATAAACGGCAGTTTTTCCATACTCATCCAAATCAACTCGAATTAACTTGCCGGCTTTTGATTTCCACATGTACATCATTCCACCATCAATTTCAGTTGAGGCATAAGCATAGGTTGCCTTTTGAATCGATTCAACGTCTTTTGTTCCAAAGTATTTTGCTTGCGAAAGAAGTGTTTGACGTTTGTTTACTTTAGATGACTTTTTAGCAGCGTTTTTCTTTGTCACTTGCGCTTGAATATTTTTGTCTTCACCACCAGTTAATTTACCCTTTGAAAAGTACAAATAACCGTATTTTTCGTATGTAAGCATTCCGCTATCATCACGATCAGGCTTACCTAGAATTTTCTTAACTTGCTTTTTGGTCATTCCAAGTTTAACTTTTTTAATTTTAGATTTGGAAGATGCGCTAGCTACCGTAACAAAATGGTTGTTTCCAACTTGAGGGATAGCTTGCAAGGCAGTCGAACCCACTAAGACCGCCACAGCACCGATTCCAATATATTTAGTAAATAAATTCATATAACCCACTCCACACAGCTTTTAACGTCAATCAGCATTGGACGTGTTTTGCCTATGCCGCTTTAATAGCATCCTTTGCCCAATTCTCAAAAGAGGAAGGCAAATTGAACGCGTTCATAAAGTCTACGTAATTACGATACTCCATTGGCGTTTCATTATAAACAAAACGTGAAATTATTCTAAGTGCTCGCTTGTGAGCTTTACGTTCAGATTCTTTCTTTGTACCGATTGAAAATTGATATACGTAATCTTGGTTATCGTTACCAAATAGAATGTGTGCAAGTTCATGTGCGAATCTAAATGTGACGTGGACACCTATAGATGAATTTTCGTTGATTATAATTTTTCTTTCAGACGGGATGCTTAGGTCTGGCGTAGAAGGACTTAGTAGGTCTGTAAATTCTACCTTTATGTCATTTCTAATTGCAATGAATAGAAGGTAATTAAGAAGATCAGTCATCCATGTCCTCCAAAATACGACGAATTATTTTTAATTCAGCTTCGGGGATGGGGTTTCCATCATATTGAAGAATAGGGTGCTTTTCGAAGTAATCCTTTAAATCACCATCACGTTCATCTGTTTTATCTACAGGGTGCATGTTATCGCTATTACCTAATAAGTAATCAACAGATACACCGAGAACGTCAGCTAGTGTTTGAAGCGTTTCAGCTTTTGGATTTACATTCTTGTATTGGTAAATCATATTTTGAGACAATCCGGCAGATTTTGCCACTTGTTGAAGGCTCATTCCGCGTGTCTTTGAAATTTCTTTTATCCGTTCATAAACAGTCATATCAAGGGTTCTCCGTAAGTTGAAGAATTAATTTTACAGTTTTTACAGTTTTCGCTATTGCAAAATTACAGTCTGGCTGTTATATTTAATTCATCAAGTAATTGAGCAACAAAAAACAGACCTTTAAATATCAATGCTTTGGCGAGCGAATAGTGATATGTGGGCGTTTGTTGTGCTTTTCGTATGCCTTTATATTACAGCTACGCTGTAAAAAATGCAATAACTTGATAATAAAAAAACAGAAAGGGGATGAATTAATGTCATCAGAAACACTTGAGGTCATTGAGACGTTGATTGTTGAAATCGCAAAAGCGCCGGAAACAAAAACCAGTTCTGAAATGGTAACGGCCATTTCAGAACTGGTTGCAGCAATCAATCAATATTAGTCGTGTACGACAAAATCAACAATTGAATTGGCATCTACAAAGTGAGTACGCTTTTCTGCCTTGATAACTAGAACATCATTTTCATAAGAAAGTACTGATGAAAAACTAACGGAGTCACCGTTAGATAGGTGCACTGACATATAACGATTTTCATCGGGCTGCTTGCTTTGAACAAAATCAACAATGCGATCTGCAATATTAGACATCTGTTTATCCTTTCTACTGGTTGTAGGGGAGAATTGCGACGCTCACAAACAAAATGTTATCACAAATAAACAAAGGAGGTTGCAACATGACGGCAACAACGATTGAGGAACAAGAAAATGCCCTTAAGCGCAAGATTAAGAAGCGCATCAATGATGAAATGTGGGAGCGAGACGACATGAAGCAATGGGAACTTGCTGAAATGATTGGCGAGGGCGTTAGCCAAACTAATCGAGCTATTAATGGAGAAACGTCGCCGAAGTCTAAGACAATTCGCAATAAGATTTTCACATTGTTTAACATCACTGATTTATAAGGAGAAAAACATGACAAATGAAGTGCAAGTATTTAACGGATTGAAGATTAAGGAAGTAAACGGACAAGTGATGTTCGAGGCAGAAAGTGCAGCGACTGGACTGGGTCTAACTAAGATTTCTAAGGGGCAACAGTACGTTCGCTGGGAACGTGTTAACGAATATCTAGGGTTGTCCACTTCTGGACAACTTGTGAAGCGTGGTGATTTCATTACTGAGCCACAATTCTACAAGTTAGCAATCAAGGCAAACAACGATACGGCTGAACGTTTCCAAGATTGGGTAACAACTGAAGTATTGCCAAGCATTCGCAAGACTGGATCATACCAAGCTAAGCCAATGACTGAAATGGAAATTGTTGCAGCAACAGCAAATAAGCTGGTTCAGCAAGAAAAGCAACTCACTCAGATTGTAGAACGTCAAAATACTACTGAGATGCAAGTAGCTGAATTAAAGAATGAGTTTGGACTTCCCGCAAAGGTAGCTGGCAAGTTGAAGAAGCTGGGAGCGTCTCGTGTGTACTTCTGGCTTGGTGGTAAAGATACCAATGCATACCGTGAAGTTAGCGCAAAGGTATTCAGCGAGATGTGGCGTGACTTCAAAAATCACTTTGGTGAGTTGGATTCGTACACAAGTTTGCCAATGGATCAATTACAAGCGGGTCGTGATTATATCCGGAATTGGCGTCCTTCAACGAACACAGTGATGGATATTGAACGCCTGAATGCTCAAATGGAATTGGAGGTTTAGTGATGAAAAACAAGACAGTGAAAGTTGAAAACGTGCATGTAGAGGGTCTAGATGAATTAAAAAAGCTGTCCCAAGACCTGTTGGAGCAGGCGGAACAGCTTTCAAATACGATTGAGCGTTTCAATCAATTGAAGTTAATCATTTCTACTCGAAACGACCGTTTTATCCCAGAAGATAACGATGGGATAAAGTGCGGGAATCCAGTGTCTAAAAATTTCTAGAATACATGCTCACGCAAATAATCCCACTGATCACGATTTAGCCAACCTTGGTGGTTGTTTGCTGCTAGTTCTGATATGAACAAAGCATCATTGTTATCAAGATAGGGCTTGATGTTCTTTTGAATTTGATCAGCTGATAAATCACTAGTGATGATAAACGTTGATTCAAGGTAATGAGTCCAAGTGCGTGCTGAAGATTTAATTGCAGCAGCAACGTCATCGTACTTTTTTCCTGGTTCGTTAAGGTCATACGTAATGATATATGGTTTTGGCATAAGAGCCTCCTTGTTGTAGTTTTCCACAAGTAGAAGAAACCTAATGGCTGTTAAGTTTAAGTTTGTGGGTAACTTTATTATACAGTATTTTACCCAATATAAAAGTGAGGTATTAATCAAATGTCACTAGGAAATTTTATCAATATGGTGTTGAAAAATAAGGGTTTAACAAATTACTGGCTATCAGGTGTCACAGGTATAGATAAAACAACATTGTATTCGTTAAAGGTTGGCAAATTAAGAACATTGACATTGAGAAACATGATCAAGGTTGCCATTGCGTTAGATATTGATTTAAACGAACTAAAGAAAATTGATTGGGAGGATTAGTTATGGCGCGTTTTTCAGAAGAAAAAGCCACCATCGATGAACTTGAGCAACTACGAGTCGTTGGCCAAGTTGGTGCAAGGCGAATACTTGGGCGTTCGTTATGGTACTTCAAGGAACATATTCGTTACTCAAAGAAGTTTATGCAGAACGTACCAAACAAGACGCCTGGCGCATATAAGCCAACCTACTTGGTTTCTGACGTATTACGTTATCGCAAACTCAACGATTGGTGGTGAAGATGGTGGGGCAGACAGTGTACTAATAAGTTAACGGAGGAAAAGGAAGATGTGGATCATCGACGCATTGAAGTTGGTAGGTTGGCAGGCATTGCAAGCTACGTTGCTGTTTGTAGCCGCTGGGTGGTTAGTGATTGCGAACCGAGTTCGTTTGGCGTGGTTCTTGAAGGGTATCTTACGAATGGTTGTTTATCCGTTCGTGTTTTTAGCCAACGGTTACGATGCTGCCGAAGCATTGAAGCCAACCGGAAAGCTGGTGCGCTATGAAGATTAGCGACTATCAAATGGTTCGGAACTTTGCAGAAGGCCGTGGGTTCTTCAACTATGAAGTGCAAACATTGCCGGTTGGTGGTGTACGTGTCGGCTTCAAGACCAAGCGAGGCGGACAAGTTTGGTTCGATGATAAGCAAGAAGTAATCGATTATGTATTGGAGGCTACAAATGGACTATAAGGGGCCAACAGGTGTTGGCAATATTCATTACAACTTTGCCAAGCCTGTGAAGTTTGATGTTGAAGCAGAGAAGGAACGAATTCGCAAAAGCGGGGTTGAACGGCCAAATAAGGCATTGCCTGAATATGAACGGCGGTATCGTCGATTTGCGAAATTCCTATCGGATTATATGGTTGGGAAGAATGCTGATGAACGTGATGATTTAGTATCACAAGCAAGCCAAGTGTCTGGCCTATCATTCATCACTGCTAGTAATTCACGGTATCTTGGACGCTTTTTACGGGAACGCAGCGAAGCTGAATTAGAAGGCACACCTTTCAACAAGCCGAATATAACATCGGCAGTCGGTTACGAAGATAGATATAAAACATTCAAACGGGCTATGGATTCCAAGCGACCTGAACAATCGTTTTCAGATATTGCGACACCGATTGCTAAACAGCTACGAATGAGCCTGGCATCGTTGTACAACACAAAGTACAAGGGCCGATACGACAAGGAAAATAAAAACGCCTAACGGGTGCAACCGTTAAGCGTCGGAGTAAATCTATTCGGAAAAATGATTTTACTCCTCAAGGATAACACAGGGGGCATGTAATGAAAAATGAATTGCGAGTGGAAGCGCTACGGCACATGAACCGAGCGTTCAAGGCAGAGCAACGAGATAACAATGATGGAACTGTTTCGGAGTTTGAAACGGGCGTTGCTGATGTTTTGAATTGGGTGGCTGACCATGTTTGATGAACTGATTGATCCACCTGATGACCCAGAAGATAACGAAGAAGCATTTAACAACTACATGGATGAATACGAGGATAAGGACTTATGAATGAATTGGTAGTGAATCCAGCGAATGTTACTCCAGCAATCGTTGAAGTGACTGGAGTTGATGAATTAGAACAATACGTTGATGGCATGTTGGCAACGTATAAGAAGACACCGGTGTCAGCAGCGACTTTGGCACAGGCAAAACAAGCTCGAACGGATTTGAACAAGGCATACAAGGGACTCGGCGAAACACGACGCAATATTGCCGATAAAGTAGCCGGTAATTGGCCGGACACAGAAAAGCGCTTGAAAGAAATTGAGAAGAAAATTCAGAGCGTTTCAGATGGTACCTTGAAGCCACAAATTGATGAAGTTGTCGAAGCAGATAAGCAAGACCGAAAAACGTTGATTCTTATTGAGATTGAAAAAATTGCAACTGAATACAACTTGCCTGCTGAAAAAATTCAATTTGACGATAAATGGCTCAATAAGACTGCGAAATGGGCAGAGACGGAGCAAACAGTACGGTCTCAATTTGAAAATATCAAGAACGAAGTTCAAGTTCGTGAACTTCAAACGTCTGCTGTCGAAGCATATGCAGCTGAATTGCAAATGGATCCTGCCGGAGTAGCTGGGTATGTGGGACAACTTGATTATAAGGATTTAGATGAAGTCAAGGCATCAATGAAGAAAGATGTGAGGCTTGCAAAGGCGCGATTTGCAGCCAAACGAGCTCGTGCACAAGCTGATTTTGATGCTAAGGTAAAGCGCGCAGAGCAAGCCACAAAAATTGGAAACAAGTTAGTAGATCAAGAGACCGGTGAAATTATTGAAGAACCGGAAGCGCTAAAGCGAACGTATATCATTCAACTTTCAGACATTACAGACCAACAATTTGCATATGTAGAACAGTTTATTCACAACAAATTCGATAAGGGATTTGAGGCAAGTGGTGTCACTTATAAGTCAGCCGTACAACGATAGGAGAAAAAATATGGATTTTGCAGAACGTATGCGTAAGAATGAACGAATTTCAACAAACAATTCGGTGTTGCCACCATTCCCAGGAATGTTTCTAGCGTTTAATGCCAGCGAGGGAAAGTTTTCAATCATGGAACCTGGCGCTGATTTTTCTGAAGCAAATGATATTAAGTCAATTACCATCTTGCCTCACTTTATGATGAATCGTGTGAAGTGGACACGTGGAACAGATGAAAAGGCACTCTCAAATTATGTCGTGACTGATACTGAAGAACGGCAACCCTATGTAATCACAATTGATGGTGAAACATATACTGCTGAAACAATGATGGAGCTTAAGCAACAAATCGTGTTGGGCCAAAACGAGCAATTAAAGCAGGAAGAGATTTACGTTGGATATGCAACAGCGTTGGATGACGTTCCACAAAAAAAGCCGTTAGTTGTTTGGTATGTATCCCGTGGAGTTAATGCGTATGTACTTAATGACGCTATTGATGGTGATTTGACCGGCCGCTCAATTATCAAACTTGAGAACAAGGGGACAACTCGAAAAAACAACAGTGGAAGCATTAATAAAGTTTTGGATTTCAAGGTTGATGAAATTGCTGAGGACAAAGTTGAAGGAATGTTGAAATGGGTATCCCAGGACAGTTCGGACAAAATTGTCGAAGCTTACCGTGACGACATGATTAATGCTGCGATGACAACATCTAATCCAGCACCGACGGTACTCGGAACTCAGCAAAATAGCGAAGATGACGTTCCGGATGTACCACCTTTTAATGGTACGCCGGCATTAGATCCATTTGGACAACCAATTAATGAGGTGGGCATTTCAGATGATGAATTGCCTTTCTAAAAAGAGGTAAATCATGAATTTTATCGGCAAGATAACCGAAATAAACGGGCGGTATGTCACTGTCAAGGTAGATGACTCGTTATCTTTGGGGCTAATAAACTCGGTAAACGATGATGAGCATCCTGAAGTTGATGTGACAGTTGTAGACAAACGCCTAATAAGCCCAGTGCAGAGGCGTAAAACATATGCCATTTTGAGAGATATGTCTGATTTCTTCGGTTATACGCTAGATGAAATGAAAAATGTGATGAAGGGGTTGTTTTACGAAACGATGGATGCACATGAATTCAGTTTAGGAAACACTGATATTACTACTGCAAGGACATTTATTTCTTTCCTGTTGGAATTTGCGTTGAAATACCACATTCCAATGCGGAAACCTGCACTGGAATATCAAGATGATTTGGACGTTTACATGTATCAATCGCTTAAAAACAGAAGTTGTGTAATTTGCGGATTGGCAGCAGATGTTCACCACGTTGACACGGTTGGAATGGGTAATGACCGAAGGACAGTTGATCATCGAGAAAAACATTTAATTGCATTATGCCGAGCACACCACAACGAAGCACACAACATTGGGTGGCCAGTTTTTGCACAGAAATATCACGTTAAGGGTATCAAGCTAGACCCTGAAACATTGCAACGTCTTGGAATTATGACGTTCAAGCGAATGGAGGAAATAGATGGCACAACGACGAATGTTAAGCAAGAAAGTTACTGACACAGACGCGTTCTTAGACATGCCACTGTCAACGCAAGCATTGTACTTCCACTTGAATATGCATGCTGACGATGACGGGTTTGTCGGGAATATCAACACAATTAAGCGAATGATTGGCGCATCAACTGACGATGAAAAGTTACTGCTAGCGAAGCAATTCTTAATCCCGTTCGAAGATAGCGGGGTAGTCGTCATTAAAGACTGGCGCATTCACAATTACATTCGAAAAGATACGTACAATGCAACGATGTACAGCGAAGAACGCCGGAAACTAGGCGTTTCAGAAAGTGGTTCGTATTACGTGGACGAACCGTCGACGGAACGTCCACGGATAGTAGACGACACGGCGACACAGGTAAGGGTAGGTAAGGTAAGTATAGGTAAGAGTAAGGTAAGTGAAGGTAAGGTAAGTGAAAATACGACCGACCAACCGACCGGCCCGCTTCGCAATCAACTTGCTGACTTGGTGGCAATGCATGGATTTGCTGATCATCTAACACCATTGCAGTTGAACCAGTTGCTTGAATACGTGACTGAAGACGGTATGGAAATTGGTGTACTGAACCTTGCATTACAAGACGCTTCTAATCGAGCTATTCGCAACTTTAAGTACGTAGACGCAATACTACGTGCA
Source organism: Weissella sp. DD23 (assembly GCF_001579105.1). Lineage (NCBI taxonomy): Bacteria > Bacillati > Bacillota > Bacilli > Lactobacillales > Lactobacillaceae > Weissella > Weissella sp. DD23. The sequence continues at coordinate 81,350 of NZ_KQ970396.1, forward strand.
AAGTTGAATGAAGGCGTTAAATCAGTTGCTGATTGGCATGCAGGTAAAGAGACACACAAACAGGCCGTTGCTGATGAAAAGGTGCCAGATTGGATGCAAGAACTTAACGACAAACTGGAGGGCAGCTAATGAATACTACAAGCGATTGGGTACGTGAGTTGCGACAACGTGGGTTAACACCTAAGACGTTGACACCGGAAGAGCGTGCTGAAAAAGAAAAGGCCGATGCTGAACGCATTACTAAAGCGTGGCAAGCGCAAGAACGCGTTAAATATCAGCGTATGAGCTTGTGGGGCGAGACAGAGACGCGTTCTTTTGAGTTTGAAGACTGGAACCCACAAATACAACGAAACGAGCAGACAGCGCGTGATATTGGCAATCAGGCATATGCAATGACAAATGAGATGCGCAACGGATTGTTCAATGTGTTCCTGTTCGGTCGAGCTGGTGCTGGTAAAACATCGTTGGCATTGGCAATGATGAGCCGACTAAGCGATCGCTACACAACGATGTTCGTGTCGGTTGTTGAATGGCGAAACTTGAAATTTAAGTCATTCAAGGACAATAAGGTTGCAGAACGTTTGAACCTAACAGAGAAGTTCATGCGTGAAGTTGAAGTGTTGGTTCTTGATGATTTTGGAAAAGAGACACAGGCCGAAGCAAAAGAGACAGTATCGTCAATGCTATTTGAATTAGCAGACGCTAGAAGGGGCAAGGCGACGATTATCACGTCAAACGATGATTTGACCGGATTGGCGTTGAAATACGACCAGGCGGTCTTATCACGGCTAATTACGAAGGATATTAAGCACATCATCACGACGAACAAGCTTGATGATGTCAGAAAGGTTTAATCATGAACGAAGAGAAGAAATATGTGAACCGTGGATACGCGGTTGTGGCGAATTTCATGGGTGAAACGCGCTACTGGAACGGTATGACCTACGATGAAGCGCAACAAGATTTCTTGGATAAGCAACATTATTTGGGACAGATTGGGGTTAAGCCAGAAGACATCTGGATCGAGTACAACGGACAAAAGTTGCCACGAATGACGCGAGCAGAAGATTTGCCAGACGTGCCACATGAATTGGCAGAGGCAATCGCTAACGATTATCACAATACACTTACTGATTTCGTTAAGTGGCTGCGTTCAAAGCCTACTGACTGGTATTTAATTGGTCAGCCTGATTTGTTGGCTAGCGCCTACATGAACGGACGTTAATTGAATAGGCAGTGCCAGAAATGGCGGGTATGGGTGGGCAAACGAGGTAAATGAAATGCGACAATTTCCACACAATCGCATCGCACAAGCACGACGTGATGCACAAATTGCACAGAACACAGCGTGGCATAAGTTGGGGCTGACTAGCTTAGATCATTTGATGATGTACGAATCAGGTTCCCTAACAGCTAGTGAAGAAACGATGCGGCGAATGGTAGCGCTATATAACGTGTCGGTTGAATACTTGAAGGAAGAAGATTAATGACTAAGTATGTATTGGATTTGCCGGAGGGCGTGAAGTTTATTGTTGGTAAAGGGTACATGATGCTATCTGAAAAGGAGTTGCTGCGAATTCCGGTTGAAAATCTTCAAGAGTACAGCGCACCAACTGTTGCAGAAAACGCAACAGTTGAAAAGCGTGTGATTGAGTTGCCAGCTGACGTGATTGATAAATTGAAAATGATTAAGGAAGACAATGGCGACGACAATCTTCAAGGATTTATGAATGATGTAAATGACGATGACGAACTTTGGGAAGATGTTGCAGAATTTAATTATTCGGTAATGCCTACCGATGCACTTCTTGGCGAATGGTGGTTAGAACATGTTGAGTTCGCACCGAAGAAAGAACCTAAGTTTGAAGTTGAGGTGAAAATCGGAACAGCGACCAAAAAAGCTCTATTGTCTGACGCGAATTATGTTGCTTTCTATTCAGATCCAGAACATGCACCTAGCGGTTATCAATATCTGTTTTCAGACGAGCAAGCTGACGAGTTAGTAGCTGGTCTAACGGCATTGAATGCACGAAAAGTGAAGGTGGAAGAATAATGAAGATTATCACAGAAGTAAGCAGTCAAGATATTACTGCGACTCTGGTGAATGACACATCACCATTTGGCGAGACAAATCATGACAGGGAAAGTAACGCAAAGCTACGTGAAGTGACGGACATCGTCGAGAGCATGATTAGTGATGTCTTGTGGATTTATCAACAAAATAAGGATCGTAATGAGGCGTCTATGAAAGAGGCAGCCGACATTGCAAAGCATGCACTTTTGAGCATCAAGGAAGATTTAGAAGATTTTAGTGAGGAAGATTAATGGCAATTGCAAAGATTAAGCCAGTTGCGCCAATCGAGTTTAACGGGCAAGTGTTGTCGGTAAACGGTGACTTTAACGAGTGGGTGTTTTATACGGATGCCGACGGTGGATCAGTAGATAGCAGCGATGCTCCTGAACTGTACACGAGAGATGATGTGTTTAATATCCTGCTGAAATATGATTACTGGCGTAGAAATGGTGGAAGTGGTTTTGTAACAGATTTTATGGCGGAGGGTGAAGAAAAATGACATTTGATGAAGCGATTATTAAGTGGAATGCTGCCCTGGAAAAGGGGCCGTTAACAAATCCGCTTTTATCCAGTCCTTTTGCAGGCGTGTCCGACAAAAAATATCATCAGCAACAATTTATCAATCGAACATTTTCAGCGATTATCGAAGAGTTGCGTGAGACGTACGAGAAGCACGTGGCAACAATCAATCTGACACAATCACAATATGAGGATTTGATTATTCTGCGTGATGAAGAGGTTTTCGAGGATACGTATTCAGAGCGTTATCCAAGTTGGGGGTTGACCACAGAACAAGCTATGCAAGCGTGGTTGCACCCAGAGTTGGTCGAAGTGGTGGATTGATGAATGCGAACTTACTACTATTTCAAGGACAGGCAGGGCTACTTCAAGTTAGGTTATGACCGAGAAGGCAAGCGCGTAATGCTGTGCACAACGGATAAGCGGCAGGCGTATCGAACAAGTAGTGAATGGCTAGTGAAGCATATGGTCAGCAAGTGGTTAGTTGGCTATTACTACTGGGTAGAAGAAGGATAGGTGGATTAGATGATTATTTTGTGGAACTTTCTTATGAGTTTTGGAATTGGTGTCTTGGCATATGGGTTTTCAGCTGCTTGGATAAATTGGGGAGATTATCCGCCAACAATGAACACGCCGGGAATTGCTTGGTGGTTGAACGGGGTGGCCTTGCTGTTTTGGCTGATAACGTTCGTGGTACTTAGTATCTATGAAATCAAAAAGGCGCACTAAAAAAGCGCCAGACCGAAGTCCAGCGCCATGTAAAAGAATTTAAGGTAAGTTCATTTTAACATGGTTCGGAGGACGTAGGAAATGGCACTTTTACCAGCGGTGAATGAGAAGGCAACAAGAGAAGCGGTTCGAGATTTTTTTGATAGTGAGTGGCCACGTATCGTGAACATGGCTGATATGGGATATGTTGATTTGAAGTCGGTTGAAATTTCAGACATGCCAAGTGCACGATCATTTGGTAATGCCAACGATGAGCGGTTCACGAACCATACTGACGCTGTGTACTACTACGATGCTGTTGTCCATGCCATTAAAGTCATGACACAGCCACACAGGCACTTCATGTGGTTGCGATACGTTCGCCACTTGGAATGGTTGCAAGTAGAAGCGCTGACTGGTTACAGCACTAGACGTGGCCAAGAGATTATCGATGAAGCGTTTTTATTGTTCGCTGATAAGTTTGCCGATGTTGATGATTTACGAGTTAAAGAATAATTTGGAAAGCGCGTATATGGTTCATAAGTGCCGCATGCAAGGTGCGGGCAGTCCAAGTTATTATGATAGAGTACCAAAGTTGAAACAAAGCATGTGTGGCGGAATAGGTAGACGCTAATTGAATTATAAGACACAGGTGGTGGAAAAGGTGCCCGTATGACGAAGCCGAAGTTAGCCCGATGAGGCACACGCCTATAACTCACGGAATACATTGATTTTTAAGCCAACGTAATCAGTTTACTGATTGAAAGACAAAGGTAGCTTCTAAGTCCGTGGGATGTCATGTCAGGTGCAAATCCTGACCACATGCATCACATAGCAAAAAATAAATTAAAGGATAATCTTCCTTGTATTTGTTTTAAACGACACTGCCGGTTGCTATGTCTGGCGTACATACTCAAAACTATTAAGGATAAACTTTGATAGTTATTACCGGGATCAGGACTTGTATGTGTCGCTGGTCAGTACATAAGAGATATGGAAGTTTATGATATTGCAATAAGACGTTGAAAATGGAGCATCATTTATGGCATAATGATGTGTCGTGTAATATGTGAGAGATTACTGACAAACGATCAATTCTGTGAGATGATTGGTCACTCCTTAACGTTAATACGTTGGCAGCAATATCGGTATTTTTGTATGTTGGTTCGACTCCAACAATTGTTATTCATTTCATACATTTTCTAGTGACTTGCGAAGCACTCCCCACGTGTTAAACAAGTCGTACTGCTTACAGTAGAATACATATGAAATGGGACCGTTCATACTTTAAATGGTCTGAAAGTTCCTTTAGCTCAGTTGGTTAGAGCAGACGGCTCATAACCGTCCGGTCACTGGTTCGAGACCAGTAGGGAACATGGCATGGATTGATAGATGTTAGGTATATTTCATTTCTATAATGTGCCACACCACCTACACAGATGTCTATCAATCTTTGCTTTTATAAGCCGATATGGCGGAACTGGCATACGCAGCGGACTTAAAATCCGTCCCTTAATTGGTTGTGGGTTCGAATCCCACTATCGGCATATTCACATCAGGTAGCAATCAATTAGATTGTTACCTTTTTATTTTGCACTGAAAGGAGAACGGCATATGAGCTTGAATGAGCGACAGGAACGGTTTGTTGATGAATGGGTCAGAAATGGCGGAAACGGCGCACAGGCGGCACGTGAGGCTGGTTATAGCGCAAGGACAGCTAGAAGTATTGCACAACGTTTGTTGACAAATGTTGACGTGAAAGAAGCTATTCAAGCAAGACAAGCCGAACTCCGAGAACAGCGACGTATGACAACTGACAACGTGATCGAATTCTTTGAAAAGGTTGTTCAGGGTGAGATAGGTGAGCAGGAAGTGACGCCATCTGGAAAAGTTATTGAGGTGCCGACAAAGGTTAACAACCGGATTAAGGCTGCCGAAAACTTGGGTAAGGTACTTGGTATCTTCCAGGCTGAAAGTGTCGTAGAAGTGAAGCCAATCGTTGTGATGGGTGATTACACGGAGGATGAAGATGAGTAAGAATGAACAATTGACGTTGGAGTTTCCGAAGCCGGCGCGAGTGTTCAACAAACAAGTCTTTGATTATCTGTATGATTACGATTCGCGAGTTGATTTGTGGTACGGCGGCGCGTCGTCTGGTAAGTCTGCTGGTGTAGTTCAAAAAGTTATTTTAAAAGCGTTGGGTGATTGGAAAATTCCCCGGCGCTTTTTAATTTTGCGAAAAGTAGGTGCGACTGTTAAGGACTCAATCTTTGAAGACTTTATTTCAAGGCTGACTGAATGGGGGCTGATGCCATACGCAAAGGTTCGCAATACTGATTATCGAATTAAGCTATCGAATGGTGCTGAGTTTATTTTCAAAGGGCTTGATAACCCAGAAAAGATTAAGTCAGTAAAGGGCATCAGCGACGTCATGATGGAAGAAGCGACTGAGTTCACGTTGGACGATTTCAATCAACTTGATTTGCGTTTGCGTGAACGTAAGCATCCCCAGAAACAAATCTTCATTATGTTTAACCCGGTGTCTAAAGCGAATTGGGTGTACAAACAATTCTTTGAGCGAACGGATCCGGACACAAAAATTCATTTGTCGACTTACAAGGACAATAAGTTCTTGGATGACGCCAATCGTAGACGTATCGAACAGCTTAGCGAAACTAACGGCGCATACTACAAGATTTATGCGCTGGGAGAGTTCGCGACACTGGATAAGCTGATATTCCCTAAGTATGAGAAACGACTTCTACGGGCCGACAGTGACGAATTAAAGGGTGTCCCGTCGTACTTCGGACTGGACTTTGGATATACCAATGACCCGACGGCATTTGTGCATATCAAGCTGGACGTTGAAAACAAGGTGCTGTATATCCTGGAAGCAACCGGTAAAACGGGGATGTTAAATGGTGAGATAGCACAGATGATTAAAGACTTAGGACACAGCAAAGAAACGATTATTGCTGATGCAGCCGAGCCAAAATCAATTGCTGAGATACGCAAAGCTGGTATTGACCGTATAACAAAGGCACGCAAAGGGCCTGACAGTATTAGACACGGTATTGAATACTTACAGCAATTCAAAATCGTTGTTGATGAGCGATTGTTTCAGGTGATTGAGGAGCTGGACAATTACACGTGGCAAAAAGATAAGAAGACAGGCGAGTACATTAACAAGCCTGTTGATAGTTTTAACCACTTTTTGGACGCGGTTCGTTACGCAGCCGACAAGCAGTCGCTTAAGAGTGCCGATTCATTTGAACAAAAGCTGATAAAGGCACGCACGTACTTTGGATAGGAGCAGTTATGAGTATTGATTTTTTGAGAAAAGGCCGATTTAACCCTAATGCGAATGACGTATTCTTTATGAATGCTGATGATTATGCAATTATGGACCCAGCGGCCGAAGGATTTATTAACCAGTTAGATCGTTTCATTAACCGGCATAAGTCGTCGCAGGTGAACCGGCTAAAAGCGTTGAAGCGGTATTATCTTGCAGATAACGATATTCGTTATAAGGAGCCCAAGTCGGATAAGACAGCAGCAGACAATCGTATTGCCAGTGATTTTGCACGATACATTACGATTTTTGAGCAGAGTTATATGCTGGGTAAGCCGGTGGTCTATAAGAACGCGTCAGATAAGACGTTGCAAGAAGAGGTTGATGATTTTTCAAAACAGAACAATGAGAGTTACCACAATGTGCTAATTAAGACCGACTTGTCAATCTACGGCCGGGCCTATGAGTTGCTATACGTTGACGGTGATGAGAATAACGTTCAAGTAAGGCTTGCCCGATTAAACCCGGAGCAAGTCTTTGTTGTATATGACGATACGGTGCAACGTAATTCGTTGTTTGCGGTTCGTTATTACCGCGTTCGATACGAAGAAGGCAAGTTCCGTGATTTTGTTGAAGTGTACACGAACGATAAGGTGTATTACTACCGCAATGACAATCAAGAAGCTGGGGGCATGAAGTTTGTTGAGGAAACAACTCACGAGTTCAACGGTGTGCCGGTTACTGAATATGCCAGCAACGAGGACAGGACAGGTGCTTATGAAGCTGTTCTGGATACAATCGACGCTTACGATTTGGCCCAATCAGAGTTGGCAAATACTCAGGAAGATTTCAACAATGCATTGTTGATGATTAAGGGTAATCCATTCACCGGTAGTGACGATAACCCGGTAATCGTTGACGACAGCGGTACTGAACGACCAAACCCAAATTTCATTGGTAATGTTGTTGCTCAAATGAAGCAGGCACGCTTGCTGATTATGGACGATAACCCTGATGAAAATGGAGCTGAACCTGGCGCTGAGTATCTGACAAAGTCCTATGACTCAGATGGGACCAAGGCGTACATTGATCGATTGGTTGGTT
>NZ_KQ970396.1:90844-93685 GCF_001579105.1 Weissella sp. DD23
CGTCTTCCAAGACTTTGTTGATTATGTGAATGCACAAAAGTGACGAATAGTTAGTGATTCGCTATAATGAAATCATTACAAAAATGAGGCGGTGACAATCATGTCATTATCACTAACAGATTTGCAACGCGAACAACCCCGTCAAGTGCCATTGGCCAACTGGCAGGATGTATTGCAAGCAGAACTTAATGCATTCGATACGGCTAGTTCAACAGTCGCTGGTATCGGTGACATTGCCAAGACAATTACCTTTGCGGTTGAGCGTTTCCACATTGCGTTTAATACGGACAATGTATTGACGTTCCGCACACTAAATGACACATACATTCTAGATGTTATCGGTGGATTGGTGTTATCACAATTGTTGGCACAACACTATATGGGAACAGTTTTGCCTACGGGTATTACAGAAAGTGACAACGGCGTCTTTGAGACGATGTCAGCCTGGTTAGCTGACATTGCAGCTGTTGTGAAGTAAATATGAGGTGAAAAAACGGCCCCAACATGCAGTGATGACTGCGTGTTGGGGCCGTTTTTTAGACTAATAAATTATTGTGAGTGTCGTGCTAGTGCACGAACATTGTAATAAAAATGAAGGTTAAATCCAAGGGAAATCAGGCTTAGTTGCCCCGTAAACGGCAAAGTCACGCTTTGATACTGTGGCCCAGTTTTGGTTGCCGTAGTCAAAATGCCACCACTCTTCGATATAATTCGTGAACCCGGCTTGTGTCATCACGTGATAGAGTAGGCGCCGATTTTCGCGGTACGTGATGGTGTCGTCGCTGTCAGGTGCTTTTTCATAATAATCCGTCCGGGCTCGTTCGCTGATGTCGTCAAACGGACTGCCCATTGGCAAGAACCGGCCTTTCTCGTCAACAATTGATAAATCAATTGATCCACCAGTATTATGTGGGGACGGTTTGGCCGGGTTAGTTGATGGTAATGCGACAATCCGCAAGGCGGCTTGAGTCACCTGTTGGTCATCAAAATCAGGATGATCACGTTTTACAAACGCTCGCATTTGATCAAAGAGGGCTTGTTGGGTGGCCATGTCGCGCCAGGCATCGAAAATGACAAATTTATAACCATAGGGGAGCAAATCGGCCGCTTCGTTGAGCTTGCGTTGCACCGTTTCACGGGCGAATAAGTCTGCTTTCGCACCAGGCAACTGCTGAATGAAATATTGGGGACTGATAACCATCTTTTCTGGCAAATAACTGAGCGAGACAAGCGGTTCAGCAACCGCTTTAATCGGGGTCGCCTGAATGTCATCCCAGCGCCATGTTTGCAGTGGGGTTTCGATTGCAATACCGGTAAATTCTAGCATGTGTATTTCCTCCGTATTGATAGGGCATGTTATGTTCACATTTTATTCAAAAATCGCAACTGGCATTCCACCCAATTACTGCTATAATATAAGTTACTTTGGGAAGAATGTGAGAATAATTAGTATGATTAAAAAAGATTTCATCCAACCGCTTAATCCAATTGTAACTAATTTGGCACCAGATGGCTTGTTGGATTTCCAACTTGCTGTCCGCGATATTCCAGATTTGGTACGATTAACGTTTGGAGAGCCTGGCTTTAATGTTGATGACGCCATCAAGGCCCGCATCATTCAGTCAGTTCAAGAAGATAACTCACATTACGCCGACTCACAGGGTGAACGTGATTTGCGAAACGCCGCTGTTGCGTACTTCAACAAGAAGTACGATTTGAACTATAGCGGTGAAGACAATATCATTGTAACAATTGGTGTGTCAGAAGCAATTAATGTGGTTTTCTTAACACTATTAAACGATAACGAAGGGGTTATCGTACCAGAACCTGCGTACCCACCATATTTTGCCTCGCTCGATTTGGCACATGGTAAGAAGGTATCAATCAATACGCGACCAACTGATTTCAAGTTGACACCGGATCAGGTTGACGAAGCGATGGAAAAAGCTAAGGTGCCGGTTAAGGCAATCCTGTTTAACTATCCGTCAAATCCAACTGGCGTAACGTATTCAGAGGATGAATTGCGGGCCTTGGCAGCGGTCTTTAAGAAGCACCGCCTGTGGGTGATTTCGGATGAAATTTACTCACAATTGACGTACGATCAAGCGCACGTCTCATTAGCCAGCTTGATTCCTGATCAAACAGTGTTGATTACAGGGCTCTCTAAGTCACACGCCATGACAGGGTATCGCATTGGCTTCATCTTGGGTGAAAAGGCCTTTATCGATGAAGCCCAAAAGGTGCACGGTGCATTGACATTCTCATTGCCAAAGGTGCTCCAAGATGGTGCCCTAGTGGCGGTGACCGATGCGGCTGAAGTGGCTGATGAAATGCGGGATGTTTACAAGCGTCGTCGTGATTGGTTGACGCCACAACTACAAGCACTAGGTTTTGAAGTGGTGAATCCGGAAGGGGCATTCTATATTTTCGCTAAAATTCCAGCGGATATGGGGTTGAGCGGCTTTGACTTTGCGGTCGATTTGGCTGAAAAGGCGAAGGTTGCGATTATTCCAGGGGATGCTTTCTCAGAATACACGCCAGAGTATGTGCGAATTTCGTACGCAGCCTCAGATGAGGATTTGGCAGAAGCCATGAAGCGTATGACGGCATATTTTGCCGAACGTCGTGGTGAATAATAACCATTTAAGCAGAACGCGATTCGTCGTGTTCTGCTTTTTAAAAGTGAGTGGTTAATGACATTACGTAAACGAACACTTATAATTTGTAGTAAGCAATTACTCTGTTACTTTCATATTTTATAGAGGACAAATTCATGAAGACACGTCAAACTTCGAGCCGTCATTTGGTATTGACGGCGTTGTTTATTGCCATTATTTTGTT
>NZ_KQ970396.1:94902-96193 GCF_001579105.1 Weissella sp. DD23
TACGCGGCCGCGCACTTGTCTGGTGCGAATGAACGCCGGGCAACCGTCCGTAATGTGGTTGCTGGTATCTTTACAATGATTGTGACCTACTTGATTGGGTCATTAATTGGTCGTTAGGGGGGCTAAGGTATGCAAGCAAAAGAACATCAAACGATGGAAGAACGACTGAATGCCATACGTGCCGGCGTATTAGGGTCAAATGATGGGATTCTAACGGTGGTTGGCGTACTCTTCTCAGTTGGGGCTGCCACTAACCATCAATTCACAATTTTAATTGCTGGCTTGGCAGATTTGTTTGCCTGCGCGCTATCAATGGCGTCAGGTGAGTACGCTTCGGTTAGCTCGCAGGCAGATGCGGAAAAGGTTGTTGTTGACCGGGAGACCCAACGACTACGTGTTAATCCAGCTGGTGTCGCGGCAGATATTCGCGAATTCTACCTGGACCGTGGTGTCACTGAAGCAACAGCGGATAAAATTGTGGCGGAGTTGATGGAAAAGGCGCCACTCAGGACGATCTTAGCAACGAAGTATGATGTCCAATTAGGGCACTATGTTGGACCGTGGTCGGCCGCTATTTCATCGTTGATTTGCGCGGCCATCGGTGGGGCGTTCCCGCTGTTGGCACTGTATTTTTCACCAGTTCAGTGGCAATTTGAAGCAACGATTGCCGCAACCGTTGTGGCAGTTGCTTTAACGGGTTTTCTAAGTGCGAAGATTGGCCATGGGTTCGCCAAAAAAGCCATCAAGCGTAATGTCGTGATTGGCCTGCTAACCATTGCCATCCACTATGGTATTGGTTTGTTCTTCTAAGACGAGTAGAATAGATTAAAGCAAAAGCTGAGTTTATCTCAGCTTTTTTATATAGGCGGATACGGTATTAAAGACTACTGAAATTTGGTAAGCTAGTACAAAAGGTCGGAGGCCAAGACAGTGACAGATCAATACGGACTACTGGGGTATCCGGCGCGCCATTCAAAGTCGCCGGCAATGCAAAATGCCGCTTTTCAAGCTGCAAATATCGATGCCAATTACCAAGCGTTTGAAGTGGCGCCAATGGCTTTGGCAGCGACATTTAAGAGTTTGGTTGCCTCAGGGGTGAAGGGCTTCAATGTAACTATGCCCTTTAAGCAACAAATCATGATGTATCTTGATGAAGCGACACCATTAGCAACCCGCTTAGAGTCAGTTAATACCATCACGGTCAAAGATGGTCGCACGATTGGTGATTCAACTGATGGGATGGGCTTTTGGCGGACACTACGCAATCCGGTCGACTCGGTCATTTTAATTG
>NZ_KQ970396.1:96213-99671 GCF_001579105.1 Weissella sp. DD23
GCCATTATGGCGACGGCACCTAAATCAGTGACCTTACATGTGTTCAATCGTATGGGCGAACATTTTGCGGAAAAAGCCGCTAAGGTTCAAGATTTAGCGCAAGTTGAATTACATGATTTAGATGAAATTGATGTTTATCTACCTTATGCTGATTTAATTGTGAATGCGACGAATGTGGGGATGCGTGACAATCGGTCAGTGTTATCGACCGAGCAGTTTTATGACACGCAGCCCGATGTACAAGTGGTTGATATTATTTATAAGCCTGAACCAACGCCGTTTGTGGCAGCAGCTCGGGCCGCAAATCGCCAAGCTGATGATGGCTTAGCTATGCTAGTCGGTCAAGGTGCATTGAGCTTTGAGCAATGGCGGGGCGAACTTCCGAATGTGCAAGCGATGAAACGTGCGATTAATAAAGAAGATTAGAGAGGCAAGCAAAGATGATTCTTGTCATGAAAGATGTGGCGACGGCCCAAAAAACGTTAGCGTCAGCCACGGCAGCGGGATTTGAACATGTTTTTTTGAATGAAAACCGTGTGGGATTTGCGACTGTAAAGACATTGGCGGAAGTGCCATTTGTTGATGAAACGGCAGTTGTTGAGACGATTACGAAACATCCGGCCGCCTTGAAGAGTTCCCGTTTGTTCCACCCAGCCGATACCATCATTACCACAGCGCATTCGCAAATTGGTGGTGATAATTTCGTCTTTATGGCCGGTCCAGATTCAATTGAGTCGGCTGAACATATTCAACGTATGGGTGAAGCGGTAAAAGCAGCTGGCGCAACATTACTCCGTGGTGGTTCATACAAGCCACGAACGAGTCCCTATAGTTTCCAGGGGCTGGGAGAAGCAGGGTTGCGTATGCATCGTGCGGCCGCGGATGCCCTCGGCATGGATATGATTACGGAAATTATGGATACACGAGATGTTGAAATCGTGGGCCAATATACGGATATTTTCCAGGTTGGTACCCGTAATATGCAGAATTTTAGTTTATTGAAGGCGCTAGGGGCTCAGAACAAACCAGTTGCTTTGAAGCGTGGCATGAGTGCAACCATTGATGAATTGTTGAGTGCTGCGGAATATATTGCGGCTGGTGGTAATGATCAGATTATCTTAATCGAGCGTGGTATCCGAACTTTCGATAACAAATATACGCGTAATACGATGGATGTGAGTGCGATTCCGGTGTTGCAAGAATTGACGCACTACCCCGTGGTGGCGGATCCATCCCACGCGGCTGGTGTTGCGCAACACGTGGCGGCTGTTGGTTTAGCCGCAGTGGCCGCAGGTGCGCAAGGGTTGATGGTTGAAATCCACGACAATCCGGCGGCCGCATTTGTTGATGGGGCCCAGGCGTTGACACCAACGCAGTTTGCGGAGCTAGCAAAAAAGGCGGTTGCCATTCGAGAGGTGGTTAAGTTCGGATGATTCATGTAAAACTGGCCTCGAAAGCCTATGATGTGGTCATTGCTAGTGGCGTTCGTCATCAAGTGGGTGAACGACTTGCCACAATTTGGCAACCGCGTCAGGTGATGATTGTGACAGACCAGAACGTGGGTCCCTTGTATTTAGCTGATGTCAGTGCTAGTCTGGCACAACATGGTTTTACGGTCCACACGACAACCGTACCTGCGGGTGAGACATCGAAGTCATTGCAGATGGTTGAACAAATCGTTGGTGAAATGGCAGCGTATGGCTTTACCCGGCAGGATGCCATTGTTGCCCTTGGTGGTGGTGTGGTGGGTGACTTAACCGGGGTTATCGCATCATTGTACATGCGTGGGATTGCCTTCGCCCAAATTGCGACATCATTGACCGCACAAGTTGATGCAAGTGTTGGTGGTAAAACGGCCGTTAATATGGCAACAGTTAAAAATATCATGGGGTCGTTCTATCAGCCGGATATGGTGTTGATTGACCCGGATTTTTTGCAAACGTTGTCTGATCGTGACTTAGTTGAGGGATACGCTGAAGTTGTTAAAACAAGCGTCTTAGCAGGTGGCGATTTTTGGCGTCTGACCGGTGATATTAAAACGGTGGCCGCGATTCGTGAACGGGCCGAGACGTTAATCACGAGGTCGGTGTTGTATAAACGCGACATTGTGGTGGCTGACGAAAAAGAAGGTGGCGTCCGGAAGTATTTGAACTTCGGTCATACGTTGGGACATGCGATTGAGTTGATGGCGCATGGCGAGTTGCGCCACGGTGAAGCGGTTGCCATTGGCATGGTTGCCATTTCAGAACGGTTTGAAAAAGCTGGCATCACTGAATCAGGCATAACAGCGTTGCTACGCGACCGTTTGGTAGCTGTTGGTTTACCAGTAACATCACCTTTGATAGGGCAAGTGGCTTTTTATGACCACTTAAAAAATGATAAGAAAAACGCGGCCGGTACGCTTCAGCTAGTTGCCATTTCAGTTCCTGGTCAACCGACTATTGTTCTGAAGGACCTAGCTGATATGCCAGCCTTTGTAGAAAGCAGGTAGCAATTATGCGGTATATGACAGCAGGTGAGAGTCATGGGCCAGAAGAAGTCGCCATTATTGAAGGGATTCCAGCTGGTTTAACGTTGACACAAGCCGATATTGATGAACAATTGGCCCGTCGTCAGCACGCCTATGGTCGTGGTCAACGTCAAGTGATTGAGACGGATAAAGTGACGATTATGGCGGGTGTTCGTCATCAGGTGACGTTAGGCTCACCAATTGCATTGAACGTCCATAATGATGACCACAACCACTGGACCAAAATTATGGACCCCAACGTGCCAGCTGATGCTGAAAACACAATGCGCAAGGTGATGCGACCACGTCCCGGGCACGCTGATTTGGTTGGTGGTATGAAATACCGTCACCAAGCTGATTTGCGGAATGTTTTGGAACGCTCATCAGCGCGTGAAACGGTCATGCGTGTTGCGGTGGGGGCTGTTGCCAAGAAGTTATTGGCTGAAATTGGCGTTGATGTGCACGGCTTTGTCTTGAACGTTGGACCAGCCCGGGCAGATACGAGTGTGTTAACGAACTATCGTACGCTGCAAGAGTTACGCGAAGTAACCGAAAGTTTCCCAACCCGCACTTTAGACGCTGAAACGGATGCAAAGATTCGCGAAGTGATTGATCAAACGAAGCGTGACGCGAATACGGTTGGTGGGACCGTGCAAGTGATGGCGACAGGTGTTCCAGTTGGACTTGGCTCATATGTGTCAGCTGACGAGAAACTTGATGCTAAGATTGCCCGTGCAATAGTTGGCATTAACGCATTCAAGGGAGTTGAATTTGGTGGTGGCTTTGAAAATGCCGAAAAGTACGGTAGCGAAGTCATGGACGAAATTTACTGGGATGCTGATCGTGGCTTTTACCGCGGCTCAAACAATTTGGGTGGTTTCGAAGGTGGTATGACCACTGGTGAGATGATTGTGGTGAAGGGGGTTGTGAAGCCAATTCCAACCTTGTA
>NZ_KQ970396.1:100076-107139 GCF_001579105.1 Weissella sp. DD23
CAAAGTGTTGATATTGATACCCATGAGGATCACCGGGCGTCAATTGAACGTTCGGATACGACTGCCGTAACCGCGGCAGCCGTCATTGCTGAGGCAATGGTGGCGATTGAGCTTGCAAAGGCTGTTTTGGATAAGTTTGATGCCGATAATATGGATCGCTTGCAGGAACAACTAGCTGCTTATCGTGAAGAAATTAAGCGTTTTTAAGTTAACAAACACACAAAAGACAGAAAGCGAGACGAAAAATGACAGACCGAAAATTGCAAACTGCAGTCCAAGGCGTACGTGGTCGTCTCGAAGTGCCTGGTGATAAAAGTATTTCACACCGTGCGGTCATGCTGGGAAGCATTGCTGACGGTGATACATATATTAAAGGGATTTTAGATTCAGATGATGTGCGCAGTACTTTGGGGGCGATGGCTGATATGGGGGTCGAAGCGGAGTGGCATGATCAAGACGTCATTGTTCATGGACGCCCGCTGACAGCTTTAGAGGAGCCCAGTCATGCGTTGAATATGGGTAATTCGGGGACTTCGACGCGGTTGCTCATGGGCTTGTTGGCCAACCAACCATTTCCAATTACGTATAGTGGGGATGCCAGTCTAAGTACTCGTCCGCTGGGTCGCGTTATTGATCCATTAGGGAAGATGGGCGCCCGTTATGTGGCCACAAACCAGCGCTTGCCGGCAACAAAAGTGCCGACCCAAGGCTTACACGGGATTCACTATCGGTTACCGGTTGCCTCGGCACAGGTAAAGAGTGCTTTGATTTTGGCGGGCCTGCAAGCTGAAGGGCAGACGGTGATTACAGAACCATTGGCGACCCGCGACCATACCGAGCGTATGTTGCAGCAATTTGGCGTGACAATTACTCGCGATGGGCAAGATATTATTGTGAATCCCACGACAAAGCTTCATGCAACCACGATTCAGGTGCCTGGTGATATTTCATCAGCCGCCTTTTGGTTGATTGCTGGTTTAATTGTGCCAAATAGCCAATTGACTTTAACCAAAGTTGGTATCAACGACACCCGCACTGGCATTTTGCGATTATTGCAACGCATGGGGGCAGTGATTACGATGGCTAATGTGGTAGCTGATGGTGGTGAACCATATGCTGACTTAACAGTCACCACTCAGGGGCTTCAGGGTATCCATATTAACGGGGATGACGTGCCAACCGCGGTCGATGAAATTCCACTATTAGTCTTAGCGGCAACACAAGCGTTGGGTGACACG
This sequence comes from Weissella sp. DD23, assembly GCF_001579105.1. Lineage (NCBI taxonomy): Bacteria > Bacillati > Bacillota > Bacilli > Lactobacillales > Lactobacillaceae > Weissella > Weissella sp. DD23. The sequence continues at coordinate 101,315 of NZ_KQ970396.1, forward strand.
GTGATAACCGGCGCCCAAGAGTTGCACGTGAAAGAAACGGATCGGATTGCAACGGTGACCACGCAATTAAATAAATTAGGGGCGAACATTGAAGCTCGTGAAGATGGCTTTGTGGTACATGGTGGGACGCCATTGCGCGTTGCTGAGCCAACTACGGTTGATTCATGTGGCGATCACCGAATTGGGATGATGTTGGCAATTGCAGCCTTGATCACTGATGGCGAAGTCACTTTAGCGAAGGCAGAGGCAGTGAGTGTCTCGTATCCAAGCTTTTTTGCAGACCTAGAAAGAGTTGTGGCAGAATGAAAACAGCAGTTTTAATTGGGTTTATGGGGGCCGGTAAGACCACAGTTGGCCGTGAGCTGGCTGAATTGCTAGGGTTGCCTTTAATTGATACCGACAAAGAAATTATTCGCCGAACGGGTCAGACGCCTGGTGAAATTTTTGCGACGGCTGGCGAAGCAAGTTTTCGTGAATTAGAATACACCGTCTTGCAAGATGTCATTCACAAGGGTGGTGTGATTGCGACCGGTGGCGGGATTGTCGAAACACCTGGCAATATTCAGCTACTGTCCGAAGCTGGCGTGCCGGTTTACTATTTATCAGGTTCGTTTGGTCAGACATTAGAACGCCTGGCAGATGATGATACCCGGCCTATTTTGCGTACAAAGACGTTGCTAGAGGTGGCCGCATTATGGCGTAGTCGGTTGCCAAAGTATGATGCAGCCGCAACAACTACTGTGCAAACCGATGGGAAAACGCCGCGTGACATTGCCCGTCTGCTTCAGGTTGCATTTGAGGGTTAACATATGACGACATTAACATTGGGTACGGCTACGGCTGGACAAAATCGCCCATTAATTGCGGTGCCGGTTACCGGAACAACTATTTCGGCGGTGCTTGGACAAGTTGAACAAATCAACGAGTCACGAGCTGACGTGATTGAGTGGCGCGTAGATTACTTAACGGATTTAGTAAACTTGCGAGCCGCTGACGTACAAACAATTTTATTTAATGCGGACAAACCCGTTATTTTCACGTGGCGTACTGCGGCCGAGGGTGGCCAACGCCCATTCGACATTGCCTTGTATGAATTAGTCTACCGGTTAGCGATTAAAACCGGTGTCGCGGCAATTGATATCGAGCATCAATTATTTACCCAGGTAGCCGATTTGGTAGCCGATGCCCACACTGCCCAGGTACCAATTATCAACTCGCAACATTTTTTTGCTGATACACCGATAAATTTAGACCAGGTGTTTGGACAGGCACTTATGACCGCAGCGGACGTGATTAAAGTCGCGACGATGCCGCAAACTGATGCCGATGTTGATCGCCTACTTGCGACAACCCAACAGTTTGCCACGGAAGGCAAACCATTGATTACGATGGCAATGGGTGAACTCGGGCAACGCACCCGCACAATTGGTGGTCGTAATGGCTCACAATTAACATTTGCAACACTCGGGGCAGCTTCTGCACCGGGTCAACTGGATTTAGCGACATTATTGACATTGCTGGAGGATTAAAAATGGCCATTTATCATAGTCAATACTTTGAAGAAGCGCGGCAACAACTGGTGGATAGTGTACCTGGGACGATGGGTTATACCCCAATTCCATTTCATGCGGTTGGGGATGACATTCGCTTGGACCGGGCATTTTTGCGCTTTGATTGGCGCGCACCGGAAATGTTTAAACAGGCATTAGCCACGGCAATGGCGGGTGATGCTCAGTTTGATCGCATTGGATTTATGACGCGTTCGGAACTGTTACTGGGACAAGCTGCGTTAGATTACAATGGTCACTTTACGTTACCAACCACCGAGTTGCGGGCGGCCATTCAAAAATTAACAGGTGAGCCGGTTGTGCTAGCCGGTGTCGCTGCTGATTTGGTGCTGCCATTTGGATTGCAGGATTTACGTCATGTGGTGCATTTGACCAAGTGGACCTATGAAAACCATACCCTCTATCACTTGGTTGCCGGGTTGCCTGCGTTAGAAGTGAAGGTTGATGCGTTGCGCAATGCTGGTGTCTACCGGAATGAGGCAAAGGTGCTCCATAGTGAAACGGAGCTGGATGGTACAGCGTTAATGACGTTCATGCAAGATTTGATTCGCGATTATTTCGGAGTGGAAACGGCCAACCTGCGAACAATGCAAGCCGCATTTGGCGCGGCTAAACCAAATGATGATGCAGCAAGTAACCGCGTGCTAATTGCTGATTTCGAAAATTAACTGTGCATTTAAATAAATACATTTATAACCGGCATCTACTTAAAAGTGGATGCCGGTTTTTTATTATCGATACACTTTCATTACTGCCTACGCCAACCTGGACTGCATCAAATTTTCTTTACCCGAGATATAATATGCTGCTCATTGTTTTGTAGTGTAAGAAACGGATATTTACTTTAGTTAAATCCATTAATTTGGATGGACGAAACAATTCAGATATGAAAAACGGAACGCTTTTGTATGCTCGTAGGGTTAAGCGACATCCGCACATTTTTATACGATTAGTTATAATTATTTGTATGTATTTATGGATTATTTATTTATAAATTGAAAATATTCGGATTCTAAAGTAGAGAGAAAGAGGAGTAGAAGATGAATAGAGTAGTGGTTGATAGAAAGAAATTGAAAACTGACAGATTGGGTGCACTTCAACAATGGCTCGCAGAAATTGAAAGTATGACAAATGGCAAAGAGTCGCTAAAAAATACTGAAGTAGATATGCCAGTCATTGAAGATTTCAAAAATTGGGATGCTTTAGAGGAAGCCTTACAGTTAATTCACAAAGGGTATTCATTGACTGATGAAGCGTCATTACCTGTTACATTTGGTCGCGGGCAGAAAGTACCTGTTGCAATTGATTGGGCACGGACGATTAATTCACAACACAATGGCTCGGTTCAAGATTGGGCGGATGCTTATAACGAGAGCGAACATGAAGGAACAGACATTTCAATTATTCATTATTACGATTGGATGTATCAAGTGTACAATTATGATCTAGTAGACCCACGAGATTTGCCAACGTTGAATCACGAAAATGTTCACTTGCTGTCACAAGAGGCGAAGTTTGTTGCGGAAGTAGCAGATGACTGGGAAAATCCGACTGTTTATGAAGTCCAGCCGATTTTCTTTATCAAGCCATATTACTCAATGTGGCGAAAAATGCGGAATGATAGTGGGTTAGCGAAGAAGGTAGGTAACCAACGTAACTATTTAAAAAATGAGTGGTGCGATAGTTATACATCTTACGAACGAAATGCCATTCGTGATGAAGTGTTGACAAATATCAAAAAAGCTTTGTTAACAGGAAAAAGAAAGGTTGTTGCAACGATTCCTTCTTCAACCGTGGGAAAGACATCTGTTATTCAAGATATAATTATGGAACTAGCTCATGATTTCCCAAATGAGATTATAGATGGATCGCAACTGATTGTTCGTACGCTTCAGAAACCATCGTCCCATGGACTAAAACATCTGGAAGAGGACAGTCCAGTTCAAAAGGTTCAGCAGTATAAAGACGCTAACTCTATAAGAAATAATATGGGCACGATGTCAATTAACAAAAAGATTCTAGAGGGTATTTCCACAGAAACGGATATCGTTATTTTTGATGATTTTGTCACAAGCGGAAGTTCATTTGTAGCTGTAAATCAAATGTTGAATCAAGAATTACCAGATTGGCAGTATACGAATTTGGCTTATGGAAAAACAATAAAAGGACAAACAAACGAAACGTGGGAACAGCACGCAGCTGTTTTGGAAGGTAGGATCGAAGCTCCAGTTTCCGACGGCCCAATATTGGGAGCCATTTTTGATTTAGATAATACCATCATAGACACAGATAGGTATTATAAAAATTTCGGAAAATTTGTTTTTTATTATGGGGGCAGAGACAAAAAAATTCTTAAAACAAAAATTGAGTTGCCATTTAATACGGGAGTGGATTTTGATCATGTTAATCTCGAGTTACTAAAGCTTAAAGAGTTTATTCAGACGTCCGTCGTGACTAACCGTGATTGGAATAATACTAAAGTTTCTATTAAGTCTCAATTGGTGTATAAGAATTTATTTAATGTTGGTCAATATGAAACTAAAGAAGGCAACAACAAGAATATATTATTTTATCAAGACTCCGAATGGGTAATGACCGGAGCTAAGAAGCCAGATATTACCACTCTCAATAAAATGGTCGAAAAAATACGTGATGGAAAACAAGGACGTATTATCGGATTTGGTAATCAAGAAAGTGATATTTTGGCATACCGTGCAGCTGGGGTAGAACCATATCTTGTGACTGTATATAATAAAGTTGCGTTTAATAATACATTTGGTTTAGATGACGATCACGTTTTGGACTCGGAAGAAAAAATTCGCGGATTAGTTAACCAGTTGCGTCAGGCACATCAGGCAGAGTAAGAAAATGTAAAAATGGACAAATTGGATGTTTATGAATTCGACCCAGATTTTGACATAATGGAGCCAGAATTTTAAACAACAAATATTCTCAAGAAAGTTGTAGGTATATACTGCAGGATGGTGGAATCTACTAAATTAATTTTAGCCCTAATGAAAATTAAAGGGGTTGGGTCAAAGACAATCATCAACGCATTGGAATCATTTGCACCCGATGATATCAAGTCGGACTTTAATTTTGTGAAAACGTTGCAAATTAAAAAAGTGCAATCGATGATTGACAGTGGGAATTTAGATGCCGTTGTTTGGCGTCAGACGTTAGAATCTGCGACTGACATGATTCAAAAACATCGACAGCTGGATATTGAAATTATTGATTTTTTAATGCCTGATTATCCACAAAACTTAAAGCAGGTGGAAACAAAGAAGTTTCCAGCTGTTTTATACGTCAAGGGTAATTTGCTACTTTTGAATGCAGAAAAATCAATCGCAGTTATTGGCACACGTGACCCCACTGATAATGGTTTGGCATTGACCGAGAAGTATATCGGTTCGCTTGTCGATGATGGGTTTGTCGTGGTAAGTGGGTTAGCGCTCGGTACTGATACCAATGCACACGTTTCGACATTGGAAAATAGTGGAAAAACGGTGGCTATTTTAGCAGCTGGATTGGACGAACCAGTTTACCCAGCTAAAAACAGAGAATTAGCTGAAAAGATTCTTACTGAAGGTGGTGCGTTAGTATCTGAGTACCCAGCTGGTACAAAACTAATGCCACAATATTTAGCGGCTCGAGATGAGTGGCAATCTGGTATGTCTGATGGTGTTTTGGCTATTGAGACCGGTGTAAAGGGTGGTACCCAGATTGCAATGGGTCATTCTGGCAGACAGGGCCGACCTTTAGCAGTACCAGATTATCGACGTTATGAAGGTGATGACTATATCGCTAACACGAAACAAGCGCAAGGAACGGATGCAGCTATTCAGGCTAATCAAGCGTTCCCCCTGTACACTCGCGGATCCGTTAAACAATTCATTACGATGATGATAGAGCAACACCAGAAGCGGGTTGAACTAAATCGAAAGGTTGAACAGCCTCCAGTGAAGGTCCACCAACCTGAACAGACGCAAGCCAATCTTTTTTAATGGATTGTGTGTTTGGGTAGTGGTAAAAATAACCTGTTTCGTTCAAACTAAACAGAATTATGATACACTAATTTTTAGTTAGAACTATATGTTGGTTAAGGAGTTAAATATGAGTTTTAATATGAAGAAGATTGTTGCGGGTGTAGCAGTGGTTGCTACATTGGCTGGCGTTAGCACCGTAGTAACTACGCAAACAGCAAGTGCTGCACGCATTACGTCTCAAACGACCGGTTACATCAAGGATGGTTCA
>NZ_KQ970397.1:0-3345 GCF_001579105.1 Weissella sp. DD23
GGTCAATGATATCTTTCGTAATTGCCTATGAAATTAATTAGCGTGCCTGTTAACAGTTAACAGGGTGCGCTTGTAAGTTGATATTCTCCCCGTTAAGATAGGAATATCTTATGGATTATTGGGAGATTATGTAATGAAGGTATTAAGTGGTGCACTAAAGCGTCGACGTGAACAATTGGGGATTTCTCAAGCAGAGGCTGCTGAAGGAATTTGTCATCAGTCGTTACTATCACGGATTGAACGACTAGATGAGGTATCGAATATCACAGTTTTACAAAAGCTATGTGATCGGCTACAACTAACGGTATCCGACGTCGCACGCATGGATAATCGCATGTTGACGACGTTGAGTGTCGTGCGTCAATTGATTGAACGTCGCGAAATCGAGCAGGCAGCAGAAGCACTTGAAAATCCGGGGTTAATGAGTCGTATCCCAGTCTTTGCCTATCCGGAATACAATGTCTTGTCGGCCCGGGTTGCATTAGCAGAAAATCGCATTGCGGACGCTATGCAATTGTTGCAGTTAGCCTTAGGAGATGTCGAAAAGCATCAGTATGAGTTGACGGTCGAAATTTTCACGGAGATGGGTGCGACTTGGCTAGCGCAGGGTGAACACATTAACGCGTCGGAATGTTTCGAACGGGCTCGCGGTATTATCCATCGATTACCACGGGATGTGCAACTCAGTATGGCACGTGTCATTGCGCATACGAACCGTCATCGAGCAGAGATGTATTTGGCTGTTGAAGATCCGCAACGAGCGATGGAACGGGTTACGGAAGCGATTGGTATTCTACCCGCACCTGAAGTGACAGACTATCATGAAATGGTAGAGCTACAAATGTTGCGGTCGCGTTGTGCGGATGCTTTATCATTAGAAGAAGAGTCAACGAACGCTAAGATGATAGTATATGCAGCTGCTGAATTTTCTAAGGATGCCAAATTGCAAGACGATGTGAAGCAATATTTGGCCCCAGTTATGCCTGAAGAGGTATAGCTATTAATGAATACCAAAAACCCCCGGCAAAAATTTTGCTGGGGGTTTTAGTATTAGTAACCGCGTGTTAAATCCACGACATTGACTGATAGTGGCTCGTTTGCTAAGTAACTTGGTAAGTTCTTCATAAATAAGGGGAACAGGTTGCCAGCGCGTCCTGCACTAGAATTTTCTGCCCAAGTTGTATGTTGTGTTAATAGTAGGTTGGGTTGTTGCCACAATGGTGAATCATCAGGTAATGGTTCAGGCAACGTAACATCTAATGCTGCCTGACGGATAGTCCCTGCTTGCAAGGACGTGATTAAATCAGCTTGGTTGACTGTCGTGCCACGACCAACATTAATGAACAAATACAAATCACCAAGGGTTGCAAACCGTTCAGCGTTGAAAAAGTTAACCGTTGTGTCGGTACCAGGCAAGACGTCAACAACGACAGCAATATCATCAGGTAGTGCACCGAGATTGTCGATTGCGACAACGTCATCAAAGCCGTCAACTGGGTGACCAGAGGTGTTGACGCCATACACACGTCCACCAAGCGCCTTCAGATAGTGGGCGATTTGGCGTCCAATGTTGCCAGTTCCAAAGATAACGGTAGGTAACTCGCTAATCGTATATTGATCAGTGAATTCTTGCCAGTGGGTTTGGGTTTGATAAACATTTAACCCCCGGGCGAAATGTAGCATATAACTGATGACAGATTGGGCAATTGGGACAGACTTCAAACCACTGGCGTTCGTTAACATCACCTGTCGGTCTGCAAGCTCTGCTAAAGGCATGTAATCGACACCAGCCGACATGGTTTGAACCCACCGAAGTTTGCTAGTTGGATCAGCAAGTATTTTTTTACCGATTTCTGTTGACCAGCCGTAACTAATTTCAATTTCGCTGATATCAGCTGCAGTGACTGTGTCAGGTGTCACAACAGTAATATCGAGGTCATGTAAGACGACGATGTCTTGCGGTTGTAATTTTGTAACTTCTAAGAGTAAGCGTGACATAATAAATTCCTCCTTGATTTGGGTTGCTTACGATTAGTGTATGTCATTTATAGGAGTTCGTCTATTAATAGTGTATTCCCTTTTCTCCACTGTCAGCACAGATAGCCTGCTATAATAACCGCATTAATAAATTTAGAGGTTATTGGAAATGACAAATACACGCTTGAAGACTCGTCAAATGGTATTGACGGCGCTATTCATTGCAATTATTTTGGTACAATCAATTATTCCATGGTTGGGTTATTTGCCACTTGGTGCTTTTGCCGTGGGTGCGGCGGTGCAAATTATTAGTGTGACGGTCGCTATTGGTGCACTTATCCTTGGACCAGCGCGTGGTGCGTTGCTTGGTTTTGTTTGGGGAGCATACGCACTATGGGATGCTTGGACACACGCACCTGTAATTGGTGGACTGATCTTCCGCAACCCAATTACGGCGCTTGTGCCACGTATTCTGGTGGGGTTGGTTATTGGTTATCTCTATTGGCGTTTTGTAAGGAACCGTTCACTGGGGCAACAAACAATTTGGCTTGTTGGTCTTGGTGCATTGTCTGCCTTTATTAACACGTTCTTTGTACTTGGTTTCACGTGGATTGGCTTTACCGTGATGCACACGACCTTTACCGGCATCCCACAAACCGGCTTGCTTGGTTGGTTGATTGTCGGAGTTGCTGGTTTCAATGGTATTTTTGAAATTATTGTGTCAGCTATTTTGGTGCCATTAATTGGCGTACCTGTTTTGACGGTGTTGCGTCGAGCAGAATAATTCATATTTTTCAGATAAGGGCGACTTGGTCTTAGACCAATAGTTGCGGTGTAGATCCCAGTTTCATTAGTGAAGCTGGGATTTTTTTAGCGACAAATGTCCGGAAAGGGTGATTTGTATGAATAAATTCTAAAGTGACATAAATAAAGTGGCAAAAATAGGACATACTCTGTACAATTAGAACTATGTAAGCATTTATTCATTGTTTAGGGATAATTTAATATTTTATAGGAGGCAAACAGTATGGATTTGACAATGGGCCTGTCTATTTTAGACTTGGCACGTGTGCAATTTGCCATGACAACTGTATTTCACTTCTTCTTCGTACCGCTGTCAATCGGACTAGGTTTGGTTGTTGCAATTATGGAGACGATGTATGTCATCAAAAAAGATGAGCAATACAAACGCATGACGAAGTTCTGGGGTAAGATTTTCTTACTTAGTTTCGCTGTTGGTGTTGTTACAGGTATCGTTCAAGAATTCCAATTTGGGATGAACTGGTCACGATATTCACGTTATGTCGGGGACATCTTTGGACCAGCTTTGGCTGTTGAAGCCTTGGTAGCGTTCTTTATGGAATCGAC
>NZ_KQ970397.1:3874-5331 GCF_001579105.1 Weissella sp. DD23
AGCGTTTCAATAAAGGTCTTCACTTGGCCTTTATCTGGATTACCACGATTGGGTCAGCCTTTTCTTCTTTGTGGATTTTGGCAGCTAACTCATTTATGCAGAACCCAATCGGCTTCAAGGTGGATCATAAGTTTGACCGCGCCGTTTTGGTTGATTTTCCAGCATTGCTACAGAATCACCAATTGTGGCTAGAATTCCCACACGTTATCTTTGGGACGTTCTTGGCAGGATCATTTGTTGTGATGGGTGTATCAGCTTGGTCGCTGCTACGTAAGCCAACACATGAGCTAGATTTCTTTAAGAAGTCAATTAAGATTGCAGCAATTGTGGCATTGGTTGGAACAGCGGGAATTGGTTTGACGGGTGATCGTCACTCATTGTACTTGCAAGATGACCAACCAATGAAGTTCGCTGCAACTGAGGGACTTGATAAAAACGTTGGTGGTAAGAACGAATCGGCACCATGGTCGGTCGTTGCTTACACGAATCCAAAGACTCACGAAGTTGAATGGTCATTGGACGTGCCATACGTGTTGTCAATTTTGGCGCACCACTCGCTTGTTGGTGGAAGCCAAGGTTGGACAGAAATTAATAAAGAATTACACGAAAAGTATGATCTTAAGTTTGGTAAGGATATGAACTACTACCTACCAAACAATACGATTTATTATGCGTTCCGTATTATGGCCATGTCGGCGGGGGCTTTCGGCCTCTTATCAGTCGTTGCTTTATGGGCTGTTCGTAAGAAGTCTAAGCTTGATATTACGAAATACAAGTGGGCATTGTGGATTTTCGGACTCGCAATGTACTTGCCATTCGTTGCCATTACGGCTGGTTGGCTGGTTACAGAATTAGGGCGTGCACCGTGGGTTGTTTACGGTGTTTTGACAATTGCTGATGCCGTATCACCAAATGTGTCATTTGCTTCTCTACTAACATCAAATATTTTGTACTTCCTAACGTTTGCTGTTTTGGGTGGTTTGATGGTGATGTTGTCACGACGCGTGATGATTGCCGGACCTGATTCTGAAGAACGTGTGGCCGAAGAATTGGTTGATCCGTTCTCCGCAAAAGCATTTGAAGCTGGCAAGGAGGCTTAAGCATGACAGATTTTCAAATTTTATGGTTTGTTTTGATTGCCGTTCTGTTTGCTGGATTTTTCTTTCTAGAGGGATTTGATTTCGGAATTGGGATGGCACTGAAAGGTGTTGCGAAAACAGAACATGAAGAAGATGCCTTGATTGCATCGATCGGTCCTCACTGGGATGGTAATGAAGTATGGTTGATTACTGCTGGTGGTGCCATGTTCGCAGCGATGCCATTTTGGTATGCATCACTATTTTCAGGTTTCTACTTAATTTTATTTGCGATTTTGTTAGGGTTAATCTATCGTGGTGTTTCATTTGAGTTTCGTGAGCAAATGAAGACAGCCAAGTATCGTAATCTGTGGACAACCA
>NZ_KQ970397.1:5372-6200 GCF_001579105.1 Weissella sp. DD23
TCGCAGATGTTGTGCAAGGCATGCCATTGGACAAAGCCGGTGACATGTCAGCAACGTTCTTTGACTACTTCAACGTCTTCTCAATTATTGGGGGTGTTGCAGTGGCGTTGTTGTCATATGTCCACGGTTTGAATTACCTACGTTTGAAGGTAGAGACGGGCGTCCTACATGACCGGGTTCAAACACAAATCAAGGTGTTGTATCCAGTTTTGTTGGTTGGTGAAGTTGCTTTTGCGGCAGGCTTGTTCTTGTTTACTGACTTCTTTGCTAAGAAGCCGTTGATTACGGTAGCGTTTCTAGCCGTGATTGTCTTGCTGACAGTCATTGCGTGGTTGACTGGTTTGAAGCGGCGTAATGTTTGGTCATTTATCACGTTGGGATTGGCCATCATTGCAGTCGTGCTACTACTATTTACCGGTTTGTTCCCACGTGTGATTGTTGGGGATGTACCAAGCATGTCATTGCTGTTGAAGAATGCAACATCATCAGCGTACACACTGAAGTGGATGACAATTATTTCGTTGACGGCTTTGCCAATTGTCTTGGCATACCAAATTTGGAGTTTCTACATCTTCCGTCAACGCATTGTTGTTAAGAAGTAATAATGCCCGTCACGTACGGACATGGAAGGGGATCAAGGTTAACTTGGTCCCCTTTGTACATATCGAGAAAATGGAGAGTTTGTCATGTTAGATAAACGATTGTTTAAATTTCCGGGTGCCCGGCAAGCGCTCGGCGTGTTATCACTACTAACGTTGATTCAGGCGATTGCCATTATTGGTCAAGGGCGGTTTCTAAGTGTCGCCATCACTGATTTGTGGGGTGGCC
>NZ_KQ970397.1:6403-11753 GCF_001579105.1 Weissella sp. DD23
TTGCCGATAAAACGACGGCTAGCTTGCAGACTCAGTTAACACAGAAGTATGCGGCTTTAGGTCCACGAACGGTGGCAAATCAAGGGACTGGTAAGTCAGTGACGTTAGCAGTTGAAGGTATCGACCAAGTCCATGATTATTTAACCTTGGTGTTGGTGAAATTATTTGATATGAGCATCACCCCGTGGCTCATTTTGCTGTATATTGCGACGATTAATTTCAAACAGGCGGTATTTTTATTTGTCATTTATCCAGTGATTGTGATTTTCATGATTGTGCTGGGATTGGCGGCCCAAGCTAAGGCTGACCGAGAGTATGAAACATTTAACCGGTTATCAAATCATTTCGTTGATTCACTCCGTGGCCTAACAACGTTGAAACAATTGGGGTTAGCCAAGCAATATGCGCAAAATATTTACGATGTTTCGGAAGACCATCGTAAAGCCACGATGAGTACGCTTAAAATTGCTATCTTATCAACGTTTGCGTTGGACTTTTTTACAACATTATCAATTGCGGTTGTTGCCTTGTTCTTGGGGTTAGGTTTAATGGATGGGGCAACACACTTGTTGCCGGCCTTAACGATTTTAGTTTTGGCGCCCGAATATTTCTTGCCAATCCGAAATTTTGCTAATGATTATCACGCCACGCTAAATGGTAAGAACGCTTTAGCAGATATCATGACTTTGTTAGAACAACCGGTTGCGCCAGAAACGAATCGATATGTGCGACGGAGTCAACGTTGGCAAGCAACGGATACGTTGACTTTAGAACAGGTATCATTTAGCTATCCTAATGCTGATCGACCAGCACTTCAGCAGATTAACTTAACCTTGACCGGTCATGCCAAGGTGGCCTTAGTTGGTACTTCTGGTTCCGGAAAATCGACTTTGCTTAATCTGTTAGGTGGATTCCTAGTTGGCGATGGTGATGTAAAGATTAATGAACAAGCATTGCCACACCTGCAGCAGCGACAATGGCAAGAGCAAATTCAGGTGTTGCCGCAACATCCGTATATTTTTCATGACACACTACGAGCTAACCTGGCATTTTATGCACCCAATCAGCGTGATGAAGATCTGATTGCAGTGTTACAACAAGTGGGACTTGCCGATTGGTTTGCTAGTCTACCTGATGGCCTGGATACGTTAATTGGTGAAGGGGCAATGCAAACGTCCGGTGGTCAAGCACAACGAATTGGGTTAGCCCGGATTATGCTCGATGAAGAGCGTCGCGTTCTTCTGCTAGATGAACCGACTGCGCACTTGGACATTGAAACTGAAGCGCTATTGAAAGAGACGATGTTACCGGTTTTCGACAATCGATTAGTTATTTTTGCCACGCACCGATTACACTGGTTGCGCCAAATGGATTGGATTATTGTGATGCGAGATGGTCAAATAGCTGAACAAGGAACGCTGGCTGACTTAATTGCGAATAACGGCTACTTCGTGACCTTACAAGCAGCGATGCGAGGAACGACACATGCGTAAAATGATATTACTGATCAAACGAGACACCTGGGTATTTCCATACCTCAGGTCATATAAAAAATTATTAGCCTTGATTATTTTCTTAGGATTTATGACAACGTTCTCTGGGGCAGCTTTGATGTTTACCTCAGGGTTCCTGATTTCACGTTCGGCACAGATTCCTGAAAATATTTTGATGGTCTATGTCCCAATCGTGTTGACACGTGCATTCGGAATTGGACGACCATCATTCCGCTACGCCGAGCGACTCGTGTCGCACAATTGGGTACTTAAAATTGTGTCGACCTTTCGTCGGCGGTTATATGAGTTAGTTGAAACGGGAACAAAATCGGTTTATGCGAAAACGCAAACGGGTGAGGTTTTGAATGTTTTAGCAAATGACCTGTTTAAAATTGAAAACTTTTACTTGCGGACGCTGTTTCCAACCGTGATTGGATTAGTTATCTACATCCTAATTGCGATTGGTGTTGGCGTATTTGATTGGGGATTTGCCTTGGCAATCTTCTTAATTTTGGGGATGACAACCATTTTAGCGCCAATGATTACGCTAGCGGTCAACGGGGCACGTGATTTTAAACAGCAACAACTAGAAGCTGAATTGTATACAGACTTAACTGATACGGTCATGGGCTTGCAAGATTGGATTTTAGCTGGCCGAACAGCAGAACTGGCTGAGCGACAACAAGCTGACTTCAATGCCATTAATCAGTTGAAGTCTAAACAGGCTCATTTTAATTGGTGGCGTGATTTTAGTGGTGCGATGATAATTGGCTTTACGGCAATTGTCTTGCTAGTTTTTGCAACTCGTCACTTTGGGGGTAGCAGCTTTGGTGTTAATTGGATTGCAGCGTTTGTGCTAGCTATTTTCCCGGCTGAGGATGCATTGACATCAATTAGCACTGGGGTAGGTGAGTGGCCACGTTATCAAAATTCGATTACACGGTTAAATGAAATGGACGAACAGGCTCAAGCTGAAGCACAGTTGCAAACGACACAGCAGGCTGCACAGCCAAGTAATCCGACAATTGTGCTCAATCAGGTGACGTTTGGTTATGATCAAACGCCAGTGCTGCAGGACCTGTCTCTGACGATTCCAGATGGTCAAAAAATTGCAATTCTTGGTCAATCCGGCGCAGGAAAGACAACCCTTTTGAAACTATTACTTGGTGACGAAATGCCATTGGCTGGTACGGTTACCATTGGTGGTACGGCCGTGGCTGATTTAAGTAGCCAACGTGCGACGTTAATTGCGGTCTTGGATCAGCAATCGTACTTATTCGCTAGTACGGTCGCCAATAATTTGCGTTTGGGAAAACTTGACGCGACTGATGAAGAGTTGTGGGACGTGTTAGAACAGGTTAATCTAAAAGAACTCGTGGTACAATTACCTGACGGCCTAGCAACACCAATGAGTGAGATGGGAAGTCGTTTTTCCGGTGGTGAACGACAACGATTCGCATTGGCCCGTATCTTGTTGCAAGATACACCGATTGTCATTTTAGATGAACCAACAGTTGCGTTAGATCCAATTACGGAACTAGCGGTATTGGAGACGATTTTTAAAACGTTGCATGACAAAACTGTGATTTGGGTTACCCACCACTTGACCGGAATCGAGCTCGTTGATAAGGTTATTTTTATAGAGAACCAGCAAATTGCGATGGCGGGTACGCCAGCTAAGTTGATGGCAACTGAGCATCGTTTCCAGCGTCTACTAGCTCTGGATCATGGCGATTTAATGTTAGAATAGGAGGAAAATGTGATGGCAAAAAGAAAAAAGCGTCAGCCACGACGGCCAAAACGCAATTTTCAGTTGTCACATTTTTTCGTTAAAAAAGGGCGACTGCAATGGCCACGTGTGATTGTACTAGTTGTCCTTATTCTAGGTGTGGCTGTTTGGCAAACGGATATGCAACATCATGAAGCTGCCGCGCAGACGCCGACGGCTGATTTACCGTTAAATCAATTAACCCGGGAACAATTCATTGCCCGTATTGCCCCAGAAGCTCAAAATTTGCAGACGGAGTATGGCGTGCGTGCGTCAATTAGTATTGCGCAAGCTGCCTTAGAATCGGATTGGGGACGATCGGAACTTGCTGCAAAGTATAATAATTTCTTTGGGGTGAAGGCTTCACCTGGTATGCCAAGCGTGACGCTGGCTACTAAAGAATATGTCAATGACGAATGGGTGACCATTAATGCGAGTTTCAGAACGTATCAAGATTGGCGTGCGTCGATGGATGACCACGCGTACCTCTTGGCCCATGGGACGACGGATAATGCCCAGCGTTATGCGGCTGTGATTTATGCAGCCGATTATAAAGCAGCAGCGCAGGGATTAGTCAGCGGCGGTTATGCGACCGATCCAGGTTATGCGACAAAAATCGTGCAAATGATTGAAACGTATCATTTAAATCAATATGATGTTAATTAGAGTTACGAAACGAAGTGAGAAAAAGTATGAGTCTTGAATTTTTACCAGGATCAACAATTGGTATTTTAGGTGACGATATGATGAGCCAGTATGTCGCCCAAGTGGCCCATAATATGGGTTATAATGTGGCGGCATATAGCACGAACCCTGAGGCGCCAGTGTTATCTGAAGCAGATTATCGTTTCGTTGAAACAGCCGGCGATTTAACAGCGCTGCAAAATTTTTTGGCACTATCATCAATGGTGACTTATACGTCATCCTGGTTACCAGCCAAAGTTATCGATGCATTGACTGAATCACGGTTGCCACAGGGAACGGATTTATTACAACTGACTGATGATCATGCTCTGGGACGGGCTTTTGCCGAAAGCCAGTCATTGAATATTTTGCCGTATGAAATAGTGAGTTCATTGGACGAGGTTGCACATGCAGCCGCAGACCTTGGTTACCCAGTGGTGGTCAAACCTATTTTTAAACACAAGCATCACGACGATACCGTTATTCTGCGAGGCGATTGGGATTTAGGGCTGGTTGCCCCGATGATTGATGGTGGCACGTTGATTGTTGAGACGTGGCTCGATGATGTCCAAGAATTTGCCATGACGGCAGTCCGTGGCGTCACAGGGGACATTAAAATTTACCCGCTACGTCAAACTGCGGTTGCGACGGATCACATGCGGCGCGCGTGGACTATTGGCGACATCGCCGATGATTTGATGACGGTTATGTTGGGTGTGACAGAGCAAGTCGGTGAAGCTTTGCAGTACATTGGTGCTTATAACGTGGCATTCTTCTACAGTAGTACGGGTAACCTTTATATTCGTGATATTGCAGCAGGTGTGCAAGAAACCGCTGCCGTTTATACAGCAACGACCAATGTTTCCGTTGCTGAGCAACATGTGCGGGCTATTACGGGACAAGCACTTTCAGACATTTTAATTAATCAGGCAGCAATCTATATGCCGTTTACAACTGAACAAGTGCCGGCATTGATGCGTCATTGGGAAATTCAAGCTAATTGGCAGATTTATTTTTACCGTTTTCCTGATACAACTGGAAAAGCAGGGTACGTCTTAGCTTGTGGACCTTCAGTGACATTGCTGTTTAATCAATTACACGTGGCCGGTGTCTGGCAGTTTGACGATTAACATTATCAAATAAAAAAACTACCTTTACGTTTATGTCGTAAAGGTAGTTTTTTTTAACCCATCATAACTTGGAACAGCGTGATGAACACACCCGCCAATGAGAGTAATAACATAAAAATAACGAAGCCTTGAATAATCTTTTGCATCGTTGACTTTTCTTTTTTCTTAGCCATATGGATTTCCTTTTGATTGTTGATTAATTCTATTGTACCATTTGCCGATATGATAGAATAGACAAGTAGAACGACTGTTAGACAGTTGTTAAAATTAGTGTA
>NZ_KQ970397.1:11773-15191 GCF_001579105.1 Weissella sp. DD23
GCTGGCCGAAACATTTGCGGGCAATTGATTTAGCAACATTTGTAACGTGGTGGAGTATCGAATCGATGACGTTTCAAATTTGGCATCAATCAATTTTAGCGCCAATTTTATTGATGTTTGTCCTCTGGGGCATTGGCATCGCTCTGTATCAAGGTTTTGTGCGCGAAACGTTTGAGACGCGCAAATTCTGGATTATGTGGTGGCGCGTTGTTGGTCTGGGCAGCTTTGTAGTAATGATTGCAATGGCAATCTTTGCTTTTGTTGTGACGAAATAGAAAGAGATAATAATTATGGAAAAAATTGAAGGTTACGTTAAGACCTGGAATGCTGATAATGGCTTTGGTTTTATTGAATTGAAGGGTGAAGAGGATGTCTTCGTCCACTTTTCAGCAATCGAGACACCTCGTGTTCGTGATTTAGAAGTTGGTGAACCGGTCAAGCTAGTTGTCGTACAGGGCGTTCGTGGTCCACAAGCAGCGGCTGTTGAGGTTAAAGTGACTGGGGAGGCATAACATGGCATCACAATATGACGATAAGTTTCGTGAGCGCGTTATTTCTGAAGAGGAACAATATGACGGTCATATCGTTCGGGTAACCGAGCAGACGGTTGTTTTGCCAGACGGTCGCCAAGCTAAGCGTGATGTTGTTTATCATGCCGACGCAATTGGTGTATTAGCTTTGACCGCCGATGATGAAATGATTCTGGAACGTCAATGGCGTGCGCCTGTCAAAAAAGTGACACTGGAGATACCAGCCGGTAAAATGGATGACCGTGATACGGATCCGTTAGATACGGTTAATCGTGAGTTAAATGAAGAAACGCGGTTACAAGCGGGCCACGTCGAAAAAATCGCCGGTTTTTATACGTCGATTGGGTTCGCGGATGAATTCATGACGCTGTATTTAGCGACTGATTTGGTGCCAGTCGGAACCGAACTGCCACAAGATGACGATGAGCAAATCGATTTAGTGACTGTTGACTTTGCTGAGGCAACACGTTTGTTTGAAGCAGGCGAACTTGATGACGGTAAGACCGCAATGGCTTATTTGTACTGGAAGACGCTTCGTTTGGCAGGTAAGTAATATGTTTTGGCGGAAGGAAAAGACCCCTCAAGGTCCAGCTGATTATACGACCGATGGCAATGACGATGGGCTAGGGAGCGTACCGTTACAGTCGCAACCTGAGCAAGTAAACGATCATTTAACGCGGCGAGAGTATCGGTTATCGGGTAAGGGCCGTTATGAACTCGACCCGATAACGCATGAATTGACGCCGGTTGGGAAATCTGCCCGGTTAAAGCATCGACTTAATCTCGCGATTATTGTGTTAGTGGTGTTAATCATTGTGACTTATTTAATATTATTTTTGTTGTAGTAGAGTGATTTTGAAAGTGAGAGTTTAACAAATATGCGTTATGGAATTATTAATGCCATGGCTGAAGAAAAAGCAGCCTTGGTAGCAGCAATGACGGACGAAAAGCAGACGACAATTGCCGGCAAACTTTTTCACCATGGTAAGATTGGCAACGTTGATGTTGTTGTGGTTGAGTCAGGAATTGGGAAGGTCGCGTCAGCATTGACGACAACTTTGTTAATCACAAACTTTGCGGTTGATGCCGTGATTAATTCTGGATCAGCTGGCGCATTGGGGGCTGACTTACGCATCGGGGATGTTGTGGTCGCATCAGAATTGGCCTACGCCGACGCAGATGCCCGTGCATTTGGGTATGTTTACGGGCAAGTACCACAACAACCAGCACGCTTCGTGACGGATGCAGACTTATCAGCAGGCTTGGCAGCTGTGTACGGTGATGTGACAGATGCCCGTTTGGTTCGTGGCTTGATTGTGACGAGTGATTCATTTATCTCTGGCGAAGAGCAAAAGCAAACAATTTTGGCAAACTTTGCTGATGCACAATCTGCTGAGATGGAAGGTGCGTCAATTGCCCAAGTGGCACATTACTTCGATGTACCATTTGCAGTTGTTCGCGCTATCTCAGATAATGCAAATGGTGAGGCTGGCCCAACGTTTGACGAATTTATCGTCGATGCTGGTAAGCAATCAGCACAAGTGTTGATAGATTTCTTCAACAAGCAATAACAATGGCTAAAGAGCAACGTTGCACGATGATGCAACGTTGCTTTTTTCGGATGATGACAATCCTGCGACCATACAGGTTGTGTCATAACGGGTTATAATAGTTGTTAAGCACATTAACTTACAAAAAGTACACCTTTTTATTTCCATTTCAAAAATAGTTCTGTTATTCTAATATCATTCATTAAGAGAATTACATGAAACGAAGGAGCATCCGAATATGACTATCCGTGGAATTCACCACTTGACGACGATTACGTCAGATTCACCAAAGATTTTTGATTTCTTTTCAGGGGTTTTGGGTCTTCACTTGATCAAGAAGACCGTTAACCAAGATGACGTACGTACGTACCACTTGTACTTTACTGATGATATGGGATCAGCTGGAACGGTTTTGACGTTCTTCGACTTCCCAGGTATCAATAAGGCCATCCACGGTACGGATGAAATTACGCGTACGGCGTTCCGTATTCCTTCAGACGCTTCATTTGATTACTGGATTAAGCGTTTTGATGAATTCGGTGTTAAGCACGACGCAGAAACTCACGAAGAGTTTGGTGTAAAGTACTTGGACTTTGAGGACTTCGACGGACAATTGTACGCTTTGGAGTCAAACGAAAAGAACACGGGTACTTGGGCTGAAGGTACGCCATGGCAATATTCATCAGTTGATCCACAACACGCTGTACTTGGTTTGGGTGCACAATTGTTGACGATTAACAATGAAAACGCTATGCACATGGTTTTGACGTCTGTTTTGGGCGCTAAGGAAGTTGCCCGCGACGGCGACGATGTTTTGTACGAGTTTGACAATGCCGGATTCGGTGGTCAAGTACACACGCGTTTGGTACGTTTGTTGCCACGTGGTTTGCAAGGTTATGGAAATGCGCACCACTTTGCCTTGGCAGTTGATGATGAAACGGCTTTGAACTTCTGGATCAACCGTTTGCGTCAATTGGGCTTCCAAGACTCTGGATTCGTGGATCGTTTCTACTTCAAGTCAGAGTACTTCCGTCCAACGCCAGGAATCTTGTTCGAAATCGCTACGAACGGACCAGGATTCTTGCAAGACGAGACGTACGAAGAGGCTGGTCACCACTTGGAGTTGCCACCATTCTTGGAAAACATGCGTGATGAAATTGAAGCTGGATTGATTCCATTCAACTCATCAAACGATGATTTGCCTTCACCAGAGGTGTTCAAGAAGAACGTTTCTGATAACGCAGAAAACTAATGATTATTTTGAAGCAGGAAGCAAGCTAAAACTTGGTTCCTGCTTCTTTTTTGCAAATTGGGTACACTAAAAGTACGAAAAATAGG
>NZ_KQ970397.1:15510-21668 GCF_001579105.1 Weissella sp. DD23
CTTTTACTTGTTAAAAGTTAGTTAAAGTAGATATAATAGAGACACTTACTCGAACGGAGAAAAAATAATGGCTAAGAAAAAGTATAAAAACACCATTCGGCATGCCTATGTGTCAGGAGATCCTGATTTAGCGCCAATTTTGTTACTACATGGAACTGGTGGTGATGAAACTGACTTGCTTGAAATTGCTGAATTCTTGGCACCCGAAAACCCTAAGATTTCAATTCGTGGCCGCGTTAGTGAAAATGGCATGAATCGTTATTTTGAGCGTTATGAGGAGGGAGAGTTTAATCTTGAATCGTTGCACGCAGAAACAGATTGGTTAGTTGACGCGGTTCATGAACTGGCTAAGCGTTATGAGCTTCATGAAGAAGCAATGATTATGATGGGCTTCTCAAACGGGGCAAATATCGGCGCTCACGCGATGATGGCCCGTGAAGATACCCCATGGAAGACGGCGTTGCTCTTCCACGCGATGTCTGTTGAACGATTGGAAGAGATTCAAGATTTGACGGATACGCGCGTCTTTGCATCATTTGGTGAGTTTGATCCGATTATCTCAGAGACCAATTTCGATATGCTGACGGAAGATTTGCGCAAGGGTGGCACACTATTGTCGACATTTGCGATTAAGACGTCACACACGATGTCACAACCTGAAATGCAAGCTGCGAAGCTTTGGCTTGATGCCAATGACTTACTTGATGTGGATGATGAGCCAGAATGGCCAGCTTCAATGATGTATGGTGAGGATGAACATGATCACCACCATCACGATGAACACGATCATGATCACCATCACGAAGAGGACGATCATGATTGGCACTACCCAGATGGCCAGCCGGCTGAAGATGAAGATGAGGTAGCCAAGTTGCCCGAAGACTAGTAAAATTATTCACATAAGCGACTGCTTAATTGGTCGGGAAAGTTACTAGTAAAGGGAGATGTCACAATGGCATTTGAAACAACAGTTAAGGTGGTAGGCGATTCAGTAACATATCGCTTCAACCCACAATTAAAGAAATACGCACTTGGTGATACAGGATTTGTCACTAATAATGCAGGGGCGTACGTGATGCAACGTTCACTCGAACCAGCTAAGGGATTAGCAAAGGCTATTAAGCTTAAGGTTGTCGTTGATAAAGATTTATCAGGCGTGAAAATTAAAACGGTTAATCCTAACGGGGCAGCCACGGTGAACATTTTCAACCGCAAAGATAATGCTGAAATGATTGAACTCTATCGTTTCTACTTGAATGAACTGGTTGAACGTGAAATTTTATTTGCTGAATAACAAGAAAACGCAATGGCTAAGGATGGCGCCATTGCGTTTTTATTTATCCAGAACTTAAAGAAACCTTGATATTTGGGCATTTGCAAGGAAAAAGGGATAACTAAAAGTTACGGTATTCTATAAAACGCAACTTATCTTTTGTAATATTAACGTCACAAAAGGTTCAATTAAACCGAATGTTAAGGTAAAATCATGTAAAATTCGCACTTTGGACATAAATTATCTAGTTTTTTAACTGGTTAATCATTTTTGTAGAAAAGTGATTAGAACAATGATTTCGACTAACAATTCGTGCACTGTTGCATCAAAGTGACCTAAAAACAGGCGTTTGAGATAGAGACGTAACGCAACGACTTTTATTTGTAACAGTACGCGCGCTCAGGTTGGTAAACTAATATCTGTTGTTGAGAGGTACACGTGTCACAGTCGCAGAGCAATTTGGCCGCGACTGTTCGAACACATTTGTACATTTATAGATATAGAGTTTTAACCAAGAAGGAGAAATATTCCCCATGAATAAGAAGATGATTACTGCATTGGCTGTTGCTGGTATGGCTACGTTCGCTTTGACTGCTGATGCATCAGCTGACACATACACGGTACAATCAGGTGACACGTTGTCACAAATTGCAGCAAACCACAGCACAACGATCGATACATTGGTCGCAAACAATGCCATTGCTAACGCTAACTTGATTTATGTTGGTGAGCAATTGGAAATCGATGCAGTTGCTTCTAATGCTTCATATGATGCAACGCAAGCTTACGTCGCACCAGTTGTTGCGTCACAAGCGCCAGTTGCAACGGAAGCAGTTGTTGCTTCAGCAGAGCCAGTTGCAACGTCAGTACCAGCTACGGTTGTTGCTTCAGCAGAACCAGTTGTTGCAGCAACGTCAGCTGAAGATACGACAGCTTACACAGCGCCTGTTGCCACAACACCAGTTGCCACGACAACGACTACGGCTGCTGCTTCAGGTTCAACGTATGACCAATTTATTGCCGCTGGTGGAACTGACGCTATGTGGACGGCTATTGTTATGCCTGAATCAGGTGGTAACGTTGATGCCTCAAACGGTCAATACCACGGATTGGGTCAAACTAACCAATCATGGGGTTACGGATCAGTTTCTGAGCAAACTTCAGGTATGTTGAACTACGCAACGTCACGTTACGGTTCAGTTGACAACGCCATTGCCTTCCGTGCAGCTAACGGTTGGTGGTAAGATTTAACCAGATAATAATTAATCGATAACACAAAAGCGCTTAACGAACACATTGTTCGCTAAGCGCTTTTTTTAGTTAACTTGATGGCTTTTTGCGGCGTCAGGAAAGGTTAGCACGGCTCCTGTGACGGGCCACATCCAATACTTTTGATTTGCGATCAATTGCATTTGTAGACTGTAAACCTCTGTGGGAGTGGCCATAATGGTCACGTCCGTGATGTGATCAGTTTGATAACGGCTTGGTACTAAAATTTGTGAGACCAACTGTCGGTCATCGTCAATTAGGATGCCTTCGCCAAGGGCATCATCAGCAAGTTTTACTAAACGTGTCATAAAATTTCTCCGAATTTGTTAGATGTCACGGAATAATTCTTGCCAGGCGGCTTTGTTGAGCTTCGGCTTTTTGCGTCGTGGCTGTCGTGGCTTGGGCGTATAGGTTGCTTTTTTATACTGCCGGACGATTTCAGCCTGGACATCCTTTTCCAGTGGCAGGGAATGTGCCACAAAATCAATGGCATCAACCGGCAAATCTGGGTAGGCAGTGTGGTTATCAATGAACCATTGGCGCATCTCACTGTTTAATCCAGCATGACGCCGGATGCGTTGGAGCAACTCATCCAAACCAAAATCCAAGTGGTGGATTTTGGTTTGCAACTGGCGCATGACGGCTTCAGGAATGCCAATGTGATCCGCAAAATGTGTGATGCCAAGTTTAATAAGTGTACCGTCTTGATTTTGAAGGACGTACTGGTGCTTCAAGCGTCGACCGCAGTCACAATAGAGTTGTGGACCAGTATTCGCATCATAATTATCGTTGTAGTTATAGGCGACAAACTGCCAGGTGCTACCGTGCCCAATTAAATTTTGATCAACAAAAAGCGAAGTGTGCTGATAACGAATGTGCTGTTTCAACACTGCTTGCTGCTCTGACGTTAAATTATGCCAAGTTTCTTGTCGTCGTTCCTTGGTCAGGGAGACTTTTGACGACTTTGCGTGCGTTGCCATGTTTGACACGACCTTTCTAGTCAAAATACATGGTAATTATTATACGCGTTATTGGTAGCCCGCCTCAAGTAGGCGTTGTGAAATAGCAGCATAGACTGTCTCAACATCGCGTGGCGTCCCGCGCAGTTCGTAACTTGCAATCACGGGTGCTTGAAAGGCTACGGCGTACCGACGGGCAGTTAAGATGTACTGGGCGTTGAAATTTTTATTACCAGAGCCGACGATTCCTAATAAATGCTGGCGATTATCACCATATGAAATTTGATCAGCCAAGGCATTGGTCATAATTTCTTTTACGCCGTTATCGATGCCGTTACCACCATCGAGGTAAGTTGGTACAAATGCAAAAAATGGTGCCGTTTCATCTTGATCGAAACTGGCGTCAGAAATCTCGACGGCTTCAAACGTCAAATCATCGTGTTCCGTGGCGTATGTCACGAGATGATTGACGAAAGACCGGGTATTGCCGGAAATTGACGTATATAAAAGACGAACTTTCATGATGTATTCCTCATATATGTTTTTTCTAATACTATTCCTATACAGTAGTTGATTCAACCTGTTTTTGCAAATTTTTCACATAACGGAAAGTTATTTTATAATATTTTTGTAACATTCACGGCGAAGCCTAATACGGCGGTAAATGCCGTTGTCAAGCCCTTTTTTGTTCGATATCAGTCCCTTGCATTCTGTTAGGTTCGTCGCTATACTCAAAAGCAGATATTAACTAATGTCACGAATTAAAAAAGCGAAAGATAAAGGTGAATGATATGCAAAACGTTACTGTATATACGAAGAATAACTGTATTCAATGCATGATGACGAAGAAGACGCTATCTCAATACGGAGTCAGTTATGTTGAGAAGAATGTTGAGGAAGACCCAGCAGCCATGGCTTTCTTGAAGGATCAAGGTTACCAAGCCGTGCCAGTTGTGTTCTCAAATACAGCTGAACCAATCAAAGGCTTCCGTCCTGATTTGTTGGCGGAAGTTGCCAAGGCAATTTAAACAGCTGCTTCATTAGTCGTACACACATGCTACTCAAACGTCGGTGCAGCCATAACGGGTTCCGCTTTACGTTCGGTAGCACAGGGGGAATAATTTATGTCACTAGGAACGCTCGATTTAGACAAAGTATCATACTTTGATCTGAACAATGAATTAAACATTCCAAAGGATAACAGTATCCAACTTGGAAAAGACAAGGAAGCACTAGACGCGTTTATTCGTGAAAACGTCGTGCCAAACACGTTACAGTTTGACAGTTTACGTGATCGCTTTGATTATTTAATTGCACATGATTTTGTTGATCAAAAAATGTTGCAACAATACAGTTTCAATTTCATAACGCGCTTGTATGACTATTTAAAGGCACAAGATTTCCAATTCAAGTCATTCATGGCCGCGTATAAGTTTTACGCACAGTATGCAGTGAAGACCAACGATAGTGAGTATTACGTTGAAAACTATATTGATCGTATTGCGATGAACGCGTTGTTCTACGGTGCCGGTAATGAAGAATTGGCCATGAATTTGGCTGATGAGATGGTTCATCAACGATACCAACCGGCAACACCATCATTTTTGAATGCCGGTCGTTCACGACGTGGTGAATTGGTATCATGTTTTATCCTACAAACAACGGATGATATGAATGCCATTGGTCGTGTGATTAATTCAGCCCTGCAACTGTCAAAAATTGGTGGTGGGGTCGGAATCAACCTTTCAAATTTGCGTGAAGCTGGTGCACCAATTAAGGGCATTAGTAATGCTGCTTCAGGGGTTGTACCAGTCATGAAGTTGTTGGAAGATTCTTTCTCTTACTCAAACCAGATGGGACAACGTAACGGCGCAGGGGTGACTTACCTATCTGTCTTCCACCCGGATATCATGAGTTTCTTGGCAACTAAAAAAGAAAACGCTGATGAGAAAGTTCGCGTGAAGACGTTGTCGCTTGGGGTGACGGTTCCAGATAAGTTCTATGACTTGATTCGCTCAAATGCGGATATGTTTTTGTTCTCACCTTATGATGTTGAACGTGAATATGGTGAGCCATTTAACTACATTGATATTACGGCTGAATACGACAACATGGTTGCAAACCCTAAGATTAAAAAGTATAAGATTCGAGCGCGAGACTTGGAAAATGAAATTTCTAAGATGCAACAAGAGTCAGGCTATCCATATGTGATTAACATTGACACGGTCAATGCTGCCAATCCAATCCACGGCAAAGTGATTTCGTCGAATTTGTGTTCAGAAATTTTGCAGGTTCAAAAAGCTTCTGAGATTGATAATGAGCAACAATACGTCACGATGGGATCAGATGTTTCTTGTAACTTAGGATCAACCAACATCGTGAATATGATGGCGACAACCGACTTTGCCCGTTCTGTTGAAACGATGATGCGTGCCTTGACGTTCGTATCTGATAATTCAGATTTGGATATTGTGCCATCTGTACAAAATGGTAATCGTGAATTGCACGCGGTTGGACTTGGTGCCATGGGCTTGCACGCTTTCTTTGCGAAAAACCACATGTATTATGGTGATGAAGAAGCATTGGACTTTACGAACGTGTATTTCTTGATGCTGAACTACTATACTTTGTTGGCGTCAAATAAGATTGCTAAGGAA
>NZ_KQ970397.1:21870-24146 GCF_001579105.1 Weissella sp. DD23
GGCGTCAAATAAGATTGCTAAGGAACGTGGCGAGTCATTTTATGAATTTGAAAAGTCTGCCTATGCGGATGGTTCATACTTTAACAAGTATTTGATGGCTGACTGGTCACCAAAGACGGCAAAGGTTCAGGAAATTTTTGAACAACATCACTTCCCAACTAAGCATGACTGGGCAATGCTAAAAGAATCTGTGCAAAAGCACGGTCTGTATAATGCTTACCGGTTGGCAATTGCACCAACGGGATCAATTTCATACGTGAATGACTCAACGGCATCTTTGCACCCAATCATTAACAAGATTGAAGAGCGTCAAGAAAAGAAGATTGGTAAGATTTATTACCCAGCGCCATATCTTGGCACGGACACGTTGCCATATTATGAATCAGCCTACAATTTGGATATGCGTAAAGTCATTGACGTATATGCAACGGCGCAACAGCACATTGATCAGGGGATGGCCTTGACGCTGTTTATGCGTTCGACAATCCCAGCTGGTTTGTATGAATGGAAAAACGGCCGGACGGATAAAATGACCACCCGTGACTTAAATATTTTACGGATGTACGCGTACCACAAGGGCGTTAAGTCAATTTATTATGTACGAACGTATACAGACGATATGGAAGAATTCGGGGTGAATGAGTGCGAAAGCTGCTCAATCTAGCGAATTGTGAAATAATAAGCAAAAAGCTGGTATAATCTAGCTATGATTTAAGAAACGGTCAGGGTCTTAAAACTCTGACCGTTTCAATGTGTAAGTGATAGGGGATTGTTATGACTGAAGGATACGTTGCCATCAACTGGAATGAAGTTGAGGATGCGATTGATAAAGCAACATGGGAAAAATTAACTGAACAATTTTGGCTAGATACACGTATTCCGTTATCAAACGACTTGGATGACTGGCGTAAGATGACTGAAGAGGAACATTATCTTGTCGGCCACGTGTTTGGCGGATTAACGTTGTTGGATACGTTGCAGTCACAAGATGGTATGGCATCATTGAAGCGTTCAGTGCGTACGCAACATGAAGAGGCAGTTTTAAATAATATTGAGTTCATGGAATCGGTGCACGCAAAGTCATATTCATCAATTTTTGAAACGTTGAATACGCCCGCTGAAATCGATGAAATTTTTTCATGGACAAATACCAATGATTTCCTACAATACAAGGCGCAACGAATTAATCAAATCTACCAAACTGGGGATGATTTGCAAAAGAAGGTTGCTTCGGTATTCTTGGAAACATTCTTATTCTACTCAGGATTTTATACACCGTTGTGGTACTTGGGTCACAACAAGTTGAATAATGTGGCGGAAATTATCAAGCTAATTTTGCGCGACGAATCAGTGCACGGTACGTACATTGGTTACAAGTTCCAACTAGGATTCAATGAGTTAACAGAAGACCAACAAAGCGAAATGAAGATGTGGATGTATGATTTGTTGCTAGATCTCTATAACAATGAAGAACAATATACTAAGCACTTGTATGATGGTATTGGTTGGACGGAATCAGTGTTGACGTTCCTACGCTATAACGCAAACAAAGCGTTGATGAATCTTGGGCAAGATCCGCTGTTCCCAGATGGTGCTGAAGATGTTAATCCAATTGTGATGAATGGTATTTCAACGACCACATCTAATCACGATTTCTTCTCACAAGTTGGAAATGGTTATCGTTTGGGACAGGTTGAAGTCATGGAAGATGGCGATTACAACATTGGTTTGGATTAGGTTGCATTTAAAAAATTAAAATGCTATCATAATTGCAAGATAAAAGTTAGGTGGAAACAGTGATGCAAATTGCAATGGCACAATTAAATGGTTGGTGGCGCAGCTAACGCGTCCGAATTGTTGATTAACAGATTCGGTACGTGCTCTTTTAGAGCGTATTGAGTCTGTGCCGACTGATTTCCGTTAACGAAAGGTCTGCTCGGGTTACCGCGCAGGCCTTTCTTTTTACCGCAAGAGGGGTTTGCTAGGAGACCCTTTTGCGGTTTTATTTTGTCATGATAGTAAGAGGATAGCGATATGAATAAGAAAGTGATGGTAGCGTTAGGGCTACTCGCGGCAGTTTTAGTGGCTGCCGGTGTGCAGGAGTCTGTTAGCGAGCAGCGGGCAGCGAAAGTCCCAACGGTTGGGATTTTACAATTTATGTCTCACCCGGCCTTGGATGCGATTAATAAAGGCATTCATACTGGACTGACTGAGAGTGGTTATCACGTTGGTAAGGACGTTAAAATTGATTTCCAAAATGCACAAGGCGACCAGTC
>NZ_KQ970397.1:25074-28057 GCF_001579105.1 Weissella sp. DD23
GCAGCGTTAGCCGGTGCGTTAGCTGGTCTGGTGACCGGTTTGATCTATACCAAGGGTAAGGTCCCTATTTTGCTAGCCGGTATTTTAACAATGACTGCCATTTATTCGATTAATTTGCGTGTCATGGGTCAAGCGAACCGGTCGCTACTTGGGAAAGAAACGTTGTTTACGGCGCCTTTCTTAGACTTTTTGCCTAAAAATTTTCCAACGGTTATGGTGGGGTTGCTCATTATCATTGTGGTGACAGGTGCCACGGCGGCATTTTTGCAAACGGAATTGGGGCAGGCGTTTATTGTGACTGGTGATAATCGTGCAATGGCACGTTCGTTAGGGGTCAATACGGATAATATGACTATCATGGGGTTGATGGTCTCGAATGCCTTAATCGGTCTTGGCGGTGCTTTAGTCGCACAAAACAATGGATTTGCCGATGTAAATATGGGAATTGGGGTTATCGTGGTAGCGTTGGCTTCTATTATCATTGGTGAAGTTATTTTTACCGATCAAATGACGCTGACGGACCGGTTGATTACGGTTGTGATTGGTTCAGTCCTTTATCGTTTTGTCTTGGTCATCGTTTTGTATCTTGGCTTTAACGCGAATGATTTGAATCTCTTTAGTGCTGTTGTCCTTGGGTTGGCATTGATTTTGCCACAGCTACGCAAGTACTTCAAACTGGATAGTGTATTACGTAAGGGGGTAGCCTCACATGACTAAGACAAGTTTAAGATTAGAAAATGCAACGGTGGTTGTGAATCAAGGAACACCTGAAGAAAAGACGATTTTAGATAACGTCTCATTGACGCTTAACGAAGGTGATTTCGTCACGGTGTTGGGTTCAAACGGAGCGGGTAAATCAACCTTGTTCAATGTGATTGCAGGGTCCCTGATGTTAACTGACGGTCATGTTTATCTTGGTGATCAAGACGTGACGCGCCTAACTGAAACACAACGGACGAAGTTCTTGGCCCGGGTGTTTCAAGATCCTAAGCTTGGTACGGCACCCCGCATGACGGTTGCTGAGAACTTATTGTTTGCTGAACGGCGAGGACTGTCACGGCGTCTAAAGTGGCGTGGTCTGACCAAAGAAAAATTGGCTGAGTTTGCGACGGTTGCGGCAACAATGGGAAACGGACTCGATGCACGTTTGCATGTCGCGACTGGTGACCTATCGGGTGGACAGCGGCAAGCCTTGTCATTTCTCATGGCGACAAGGCTACGACCTGAGTTATTGTTGCTTGATGAGCACACGGCGGCGCTTGATCCCAAGACCAGTGAGCAACTGATGCGCGTCACGGACCAACGAATTCGGGAAGACGCATTAACCGCGCTGATGATTACACACCATCTTGAAGATGCCATTCAGTATGGTAACCGACTAATTATTATGTCTGCTGGAAAAGTATCGTTAGATGTTGCTGGTGCGGATAAGGCGAAATTGACGGTGCCAGATTTGCTGGAATACTTTAATCGTTATTAATAATCAAATAGAGTGAGACAAGAGACGCTTTTGAGGCTGAGACAGAGACTTCTGTCCCAGCCTCTTTTGTTGCTGGTTAGAGACTTAACCTGATGTTTTCCTAAATGACTGAATAAGTGGTAAATTAGAGGGTGAGTTTTTTGCTGGAGGTATGGTATGAAAATAGATCGCACAAGACTGCTTGTTGTCGGTCGTGCAGTAATCGTAGGAATATTAGTTGGTGTTGTTGTGAGTGCTTTCCGCTGGCTAGTGGAAGCCATTTTAGAACAGTGGCGCCTTATCTATCATCAAATTGGCCATGCTACAAACTGGCCAATTTGGTTAGTTGGCACAATCGTTGGGATGATTGGTTTGACCGTTTTGGTGGGGCAAATTATCAAAGGCGACCCAAATGTCAACGGATCGGGAATTCCACAAGTTGAAGGACAATTGGCCGGTCAGATGACGGTTAATCCATTTTCTGTGCTCTGGCGCAAGTTCACAGCGGGCTTAATCACAATTGGATCTGGTGCGATGTTGGGGCGTGAAGGGCCATCCATTCAATTGGGATCTGCCGTGGCGCAGTTATATGGTGAAAAGCGAGGGTATGACGCCCGTGATACGAAATTAATGATTGCAATGGGGGCAGCAGCTGGTTTATCAGCAGCATTTGGTGCACCCGTAGCTGGTACGTTGTTTGTGGTAGAGGAAGTTTATCGGACCTTTTCAATGTTGGTTTGGTTGGGTGCTTTAACGAGTGCCGTTGTGGCTGATATGGTGAGTGTGAACGTGTTTGGATTAACACCCGTGTTACACATGGCTAATTTGCATGCGCTACCTTTGCTTGATTATGCGTGGTTGCCATTATTTGGGATTTTGCTCGGATTGTTTGGTTATGTTTACCAACGGGCAACGTTGGCAGCGCCTAAGTTATTTGCAGGGTTAACGTGGCTACCACGTCATTATCACTTCATTGTGGTCTTTATATTAATGCTACCAATCGGGATTTGGTTGCCTCACTTACTTGGTGGTGGGGCCGGGTTAATTTTGAACCCAACAACAGCAACCGCTTCAATTGGATTATTAGCTCTTATTTTAGTGATTCGGTTTGCTTACTCAACCTTAGCCTTTGGTTCTGGGGTCCCAGGTGGTATTTTCTTACCTATTTTGACACTCGGTGCTGTTGCTGGTGCCTTATATGGCGCAATATTGGTGTACTTTGGCTGGCTGCAGCCAACTTATGTATTAGACATGATGATTTTGGGGATGGCTGGCTATTTTGCCAGCATCTCTAAGGCCCCATTTACGGCCATCGTTCTGATTGCTGAAATGGTTGGTTCGATGAGTCATTTGGTCGCCATGGCAATGGTCGCGTTGATTGCGTATCTTGTGGTCGACTTTTTGGGTGGTGAACCCATCTATGAGTCCTTGCTGGCCCGGTTACGTTTATCCGATCAGCTGACGAAATTACGGGGACGCCTCGAAGAAATGACGATCGTTGTTGCACCGGGGAGTGCACTGGAA
>NZ_KQ970397.1:28156-31493 GCF_001579105.1 Weissella sp. DD23
TACCCAATGGTGATTTTATCCTGCGGGTGGGCGATGAGTTGGTCCTGTTAACTGATGAAGCACAGTTTGGTAAGGTTTGGGATATTATGCAAGCCTTAAATCGGGAGGATCGTTAAAGATGACAAAACTTTTTTGGCAGCGGTTAATGGCGGTTGGCATGGGTGGCTTCTTTGGCGGGAGTCTACGTGAAGCAGTTGCGCTATTGGTTAATGTGACGAATTTTCCGCTATCAACCCTAATTATTAATTTAACGGGTACCTTCTTGTCGGCTTTTCTCGTCGTCATTTGGTCGAAAAAAGTGACACTTGCTCAGCCGGTCGCCGACTTTATTATGGTCGGCGTCCTTGGCGCCTACACTACATATTCAACAGCCATCTTAGATATGGTGAAACATGGTTGGCTAATTGGTGGTGTGTATATTCTTGTGAGTGTTATTGGTGGTGTCATAGTCGTCTATCTGGGCCGTTATTTAGCTGAAAAGGTGGTGGCAGCATGATGCAAATTGTTGTTGCGGGCTTGGGCGCTATCTTCGGATCAATGGCCCGGTTCAGCTTATTAGAGTTGGCACCAAAAGTATTTGGTAAGGCAAGCGCTTGGATGGTGATGGTCATCAATCTTTCAGCTGCGTTATTAATCGGTTTTGCCTATGGCATGCAACTACCGGTTATGCAAAATACGTTCTGGGCAACTGGTATTTTGGGTGGTTATTCAACCTTTTCAACCCCAATTGTTGCCTTGGCCAACGGGCTGCAAAATCCCGGTGAACGGGTTAACATTATCGGCCAAACCTTACTAGCGTTTGTGGGGGGCGTCCCTGTCTTGCTACTAGGCGCGTGGTTAGGGGCACACTTTTGAGCGTAAACGTGGTAAATTTAATACACGACGTAAACTATTTGGAGAAAAATAAGAGAAGATGAGCAAGATTGCGGTTTTGGTGGATAGTTCAAGTTACATTTCACCCGAAGATTTAGAAGCTTTAAATATTAAGCAAATTAACAATCCTATTATGATGGGCACGCAAGTATTTCATGAGAATGAAGATTGGCAGACGCCAGCTGAATTCTATGAAATGGCCCGGACGGCAGTAACACCATTTACGACTTCACAGCCAGAAATCGGTGTTTTCATGACGGCCTTCAACGAGTTGGCTGCAGCAGGTTATACTGACGTGATTGCCGTGGTTTTGTCGAGCGGCATTTCAGGTACCTATTCATCAGTCCAATCATTGGCACAAACGATGGATAACATTAAAATCCATGCCTGGGATTCACAAATTGCGGCCGCTGGAGCCGGCAATCAGGCTAAGTTGGCAGCCGAAATGGTGCAAGCTGGCCATGATGTACCGGAAATTTTGGCGGCTTTGACGACGCTACGTGGGACGACTAATGTTTATTTCGCAGTAGATGATATTCGTCATTTGCAACGCACGGGTCGAATTTCAGGTGGGCAGGCAACGCTAGGATCATTGCTAAATATCAAACCGATGTTGACTTTTGAAGACGGCAAAATCATTGCAATCGGGAAGGAACGCGCGATGAAGCGGGCTTGGAAGAAAATGATAGCTGACTTCACAGCAATTCACGACGCGGCTACCTATCCATTACGCGTTGCCATTGTTGATGGCAACCACCCAGATTTGGCCGATAGCTGGGCGGCTGAGTTACAAGCGGCCTTCCCAGATGTGGTTGTCGAACGTAGCATTATCGGTCCCTACATCGGTGTCCACACGGGCGAAAAAGCCATGGGGATGATTTGGGGTCAGGACTACAAGTCGTTATTGTAAAGTTAAAGAATAGTTAAAGGTCTATACCAAACAAATGTTGGTATAGACCTTTTTTCATAAGGAATCATTGTCAAATCAATGGTTTAAGTGCAAAATAAAAAACATTGGTATAGGAAATTATTCATACTGTTAATTATTTTTTAGGGGAATTGTGAAAATGAAGGATTATCTACAACGAATGGGTCGTTCGTTGATGTTGCCGGTTTCCGTATTGCCAGCTGCAGCCTTACTTGTTGGGGTTGGTAATTGGATTTTGCGTTTGCCAGGTGGTGTCGCGCAATCGATTGGAAACTTTTTGGCCTTTGCCGGTAATGGCTTGTTGGGCCAGTTGGCCTTGCTGTTCGCAGTTGGGTTGGCCTTGGGTATGGTGCAAAAAAAGGAAGCTGGTGCAGTTGCACTAGCAGCTGTTGTGGCGTATGAATTGCCTGTTAACTTATTGGCGCCAAAGAATATCGCAGCGCTGATGAACATCAAACTGAGCGCCGTCAACCCGGCATTTGATGCTTTGGTAACAAATAATGTGTTGCTTGGTATTATTTCAGGTTTGCTAGCGGCAGCAATGTATAATCGCTTTAGCGAAGTACGTTTGCCAGCTGCTTTGGCCTTCTTTAGCGGTAAGCGTTCGGTACCGATTATTACGGCTGTCCTGATGTTGTTGGTTTCGGTTGTATTATTGTTGGTCTGGCCACCAGTTTATACCGGCTTGGTTACGTTTGCGAAGTTGATTTCCGGCCTTGGCTGGGTAGGTGCCGGTTTGTACGGTTTCTTCAACCGCATGTTGATTCCAGCTGGTTTGCACCACGCGTTGAATTCAGTCTTTTGGTTTAATATTGCTGGTATTAATGATATTGGTAACTACTGGAACTCAACTGGTGTTAAGGGTGTAACAGGTATGTACCAAGCTGGCTTCTTCCCAATTATGATGTTTGGGTTACCTGCGGGTGCTTATGCCATTTATCGGCAAGCACGTCCCGCACAAAAGAAGCGAGTTGGGTCATTGATGTTGGCGGCTGGAATTGCGGCCTTCTTTACTGGGGTCACTGAACCACTTGAGTTTTCATTCATGTTTGTGGCTTGGCCACTGTATGTAATTCACGCTATTTTGATGGGCTTGTCATTGGCCATTGCAGCCTTCTTCCACTGGACGTCAGGATTTACGTTCTCTGGTGGCTTGGTCGATTATATTCTGAGTTATTCAATGCCATTGGCGAATAAGCCATACATGTTGCTAGTACAAGGTGTCATTTTTGCGATCTTGTACTACAGTATCTTTACTTTCGCGATTAAGAAGTTTAACTTGATGACGCCGGGTCGTGATCCTAAGGACGATGATGACGCGGCCAACGATGTCCAAGTTGGTAAGGCGGCAACAGTTGGTGGGGAAGATAAGTACCTCCGCACAGCACGAATGGTATGGTCAGCACTAGGTGGTGACGCCGCTGCCAAAGACAATTTGACGTACTTGTACAACTGCACGACGCGTTTGCGTTATAAGATGACAGATACGTCATTGGCAGATGTAGATGCGTTGAAGAAGACGCCTGGTGTCATGGG
>NZ_KQ970397.1:31513-33141 GCF_001579105.1 Weissella sp. DD23
GCCGATAACGTTGAGAAGATTTATAATGGTGAGTTATCATCTAAGCTAGAAAATCCATTGTCTGCTGATGAAGTTAAGGCAGTCGATGAAACACCAGCCGGTAAGGAGGAAAACTTCTTTGCGGTTGCGAACGGATCTTTGCTTCACTTGGAACACGTCCAGGATGAGACATTTGCCTCAAAGATGATGGGCGATGGCTTTGCAATCGAACCAACCGATGACGATATCTTGGCACCAATTGATGCTGAGGTCACGATGGTTTCGCCAACGAAGCACGCCATTGGTTTACGGACAGAAAGTGGTCTAGAAATTTTGGTGCACATGGGAATCAACACAGTTGAACTGAATGGTGAACCATTCGATATCAAGGTGGCCGTGGGCGATAAAATTAAGCACGGTGACTTGCTTGCAACGATGGACATTGCTGCGGTCAAGGCTGCCGGTAAGCTAGCAACCACGATGGTTATCTTCATGGGCTTGTCAGAACAAGCCCAAGTCAAGGTTGACGATGAAGAGATTTTTGATGGTATCGCGGGAAACTATGTTGGCCGTGTAATTTTCTAGTAACGACATTCTAAAATTTAGACACAAAAACTCGTCTTTACGGTTGTAGTAAGTTAGCTACAATTGTGAGGACGAGTTTTGTTTTTTAAATCGTATAAAAAATGTAAGGGAATATAGTTGAATGACTGTTTCGCCGGTGGTACACTCAGTTAAGAGAAAAAGGCACGTGCGCTAACACGCGCAAAAATCCAGAGAGAATAGATGTTGGAAGGTGTAACGCATGAGTTTAATTAATCGTGATCGAATCAATGAGATTCGACAAGCAAATGACATCCCGGTTCGTGAATTAGCGAATATTGGCATTAGCCGTAACCGCTATTACCGGTACTTGAATGAAGAAAATGATTTGCCTGCCGAGGGGTTCATCTCATTGATGAGTCACTTACTGTTGACGGGTGCGGAAATCAATAGTGAATTGGTTAACGGGCATGACACAGTTGAAGGCCTAATGGGCGAGTTGTTGGCAGCAAATCAAGCCCAAGATGCAGAAACAATCAAAGAAGTGAGTCGACGTAGTTATCAACTATTCCGAAATACAATGGCACGTGGTTTTTTGCGTGTCGCGAGTTTAGCGGATGTGCTTCACGCACGATTGATTCCCGATGAACACGCCCAAATTGCCCAACAAATTTTAATTGATTCATTTGAAGCGGTTAAAATCTGGCGTGCAATGGATGTGGCGTTGCTCTATCCTGTGATTGCGGAAGTTGATAAGGCGATGGCACAACAATATCTGTCAGAAATCTGGACCAAGAGCTGGCCACATAGTACGATGGAACGATTGAATGCAATGACTGTGCGTTATATGACGGTTTTATTGGGACGTGATGATTTTGATTTAGCCAGTTTTAAAACGGTGGCAGATTGGATCGTTAATGAGCCAAAGACCGCAATGAGCTTCGCTTGGTGGGCGCGATTGGTATCTCAATTGGAATACCATAATTGGGATGACGCTCGGAAACTGGCGAACCAGGCAACTGAATTAGGCATGACTGAAATGGCCGAATTATCAAGTGCTTTGATTGATGCTTGGTACAAGCGAGCAGAAAATATATGATGATTAA
>NZ_KQ970397.1:33463-36543 GCF_001579105.1 Weissella sp. DD23
CAACATGACCGTACTTGGTCGTGTTGGGGCTATTAACTATTTGTTAGCAATGACTTCGATGTGGTTACCTTCAAAATCATCTAAATGGAAAATGATATGCCGACCATCGTCACTCTCGGTAGCTGGCTTGGCCTGGGTGACATAGTAATTGATAAAGTGATTTTCAACGGTTTCCTTGTGATCACGAACGGTGACCTGGACAACAATTGGATCGGCTTCCGGATCTTCTTCAAACACGATTGATTGCTGATCGAAGTACAAGTGCCGGGATTCATTCTCACCAAATTCAGTTGGCAAATCAAAAACTTCACGGTAAAAACGGACAGCTCGTGCGACATTCGTGGTTGGAATGCGCAGGGGAGCAAATTTACGAACTCGCATAATAAACCTCATTTGACTATTAATGTGTGTCTATTATACGCCTTTCTCATGAGTGGTACACGATGGAAAATGGAGAATTCCCTGATTTGGGCGTCTGTATTGCTAGATGGAGGTGCACAAATGCTAGAAATTGCGGATTCGGTGCAAAAAGTTGGTGATGCTATGGTGCAACAGTTCGGGCAGTCACCACAAGAAGCCTGTTGGATACTTGCGGTCAATACGCAAATGCGGGTGCTAGAAGTTAATCGGGTTGCGATTGGTACCTTAGACAGTGTGACGGTGCATCCACGCGATATTTTTCGACGCCTAGTGGCATTGAATGCTTACGGCTTTATTGTGGTTCATAATCATCCGAGTGGTAGCTTACGGCTCTCACAAGCGGATCGTAAACTCATGACCCAGCTGGCAATGTGTAGCGGTGTCATGCAATTTCATTTGCTCGACTTTATGGTAATTTCAAGTCGTGGCTATACGAGTTTAAGGTCGCAACATTGGTTGACAGAAATAAGCGTTGAAACGTTGTATGACTTATGGACGAAAAACGATAAGGTGTGATAAACTTAATAAGAAATTAGTGTGGCGTTTTAGCGTAGCAATTAGTAATCTGCTCCTTGAAGTTTATCCGGACAGTGAGATTGTTTTTTGCAGCTGGTAAGGGTGACTTGGTTACGGTGGTAGGTGATAACTGCTGACGTATCCAGACTGCTTTATGTTAGGCCATAGAAAAATTAACTATAAAATATTGTAAAGAAAAGGGATAGAAGCCGTGTTTTCATTTGGAACTCGTAATGTCGGAATCGACTTAGGAACTGCCAACACGTTGGTATACATTGAAGGTAAGGGAATTGTGCTTCGTGAGCCATCAGTTGTGGCTCGTAACACAAAGACGAATGAAGTTGTCGCAGTTGGATCGGCTGCGAAGGATATGCTTGGTCGTACACCAGGCTCAATTAAGGCAATCCGCCCAATGCGTGATGGTGTTATCGCCGATTACGAGACGACGGTTGCTATGTTGAAGTATTACTTGGGTAAGGCCTTGGGGGGTCGCGGTGCTAAGCCATACGTTACGATTGGTGTGCCATCAGGCGTTACAGCTGTTGAACGCCGTGCGGTTATTGATGCGGCACGTGTCGCTGGTGCGCGTGATGCCTATGTCATCGAGGAACCATTTGCGGCTGCTGTCGGAGCTGGCTTGCCAGTGATGGAGCCAACAGGGTCAATGGTCGTTGACCTTGGTGGTGGAACGACTGATGTTGCCACAATTTCATTAGGTGGCATTGTGTCATCACGCTCAATTCGTATGGCCGGTGACAAGATTGATGAAGCAATCATGTCATACATTCGCCAAAAGTACTCTGTTCTGATTGGTGAGCAAACGGCAGAACGTTTGAAGATGGAAATCGGTTCAGCTGATGTTGAAGCTGCTAAGAGTGCGGAAGGAACATCTGCACGTGGTCGTGATTTGGTAACTGGTTTGCCAAAGACGATTGATATTGAAGCGGTTGACGTTGCTGACGCGATTAAGGATGTCATTTCAGAAATCATTATTGCAATTAAGGAAACGTTGGAAGAGACGTCACCAGAAATTGCTGCCGATGTTATCGATCACGGTATCGTTTTGACGGGTGGTGGGGCCATGTTGCAACACCTCGATGAAGTGATTGCTGAAGCGACGAAGGTGCCTGTTTTCGTTGCGCCTGAGCCATTAGATGCAGTTGTGATTGGTACTGGTGAAGCATTGAAGTCAATTGATGTTTTGAAGAACAACTAAGCAAGATAGACGATAACGCCGCACCATTCGGTGTGGCGTTGTTTATTTTAATCAAACGAAAGGCAATCGGAAGATGAAAAATATCTTTACATCACGCCGTTTGGTCGTCACAGTGATTGTCGCAATTGTGACGATTGGTGTGATTACACTTAGTTCGCGTGCACGTAGTTCTCAAAAAGAGCCAGCATTGCCAACTCGTGTTGTGTCAGACGTGTCAGGATGGGTGTCAGGTGTGGTAAGTTCACCCGTCAAAGCATTGAGTAGCAGTTATGCGGCAATTACAGATTTGCTGAACACGTATAACGAAAATGAAAAGTTAACAACGAAAATTGATGATTTGGCACAATCTAAGGTGCAGTTACAGACATTGCAAGCTGAAAATCGTGCTTTAAAAGATCAATTAAAAATTGATGGCACGTTAACTGACTATAAGGTTGTGAATGCAGTCGTCATTTCACGGTCACCAAGTAATTGGCAATCTCAGTTGATTATCAACAAGGGAACGAATGCCGGTCTTAAAAAGGGCTTGTCAGTGATGGGATCAGGTGGGTTGATTGGTCGTATCACCCAAGTTAATACAACAAATGCCAAGGTTGAATTGTTGTCTGATGATAGTCAAGTTGCGGATCGTTTTGCTATTCGGGTTACGAACAGCAACAGTGAAGTAATTGACGGTATTGTTACCAGTTTCAATCAATCAAAGAATCTAATTGTGATGGGACAAATTACATCTGACGTTGACGTTAAGAAGGGTGATTTGGTTACTACAAGTGGTTTGGGTGGTGTGACACCGGCTGGTTTGTACGTCGGTAAGGTTGCAAGTGTCGGTAAGGATAACTACGGCTTATCAAAGAAGATTTACATTAAGCCCGCGACAGACTTTAATAACGTGCCTGTTGTCAGCGTGGCAATTCCACAACAATAAAAA
>NZ_KQ970397.1:37038-37842 GCF_001579105.1 Weissella sp. DD23
AAAAGGACCGCCAAATGTGGCGGCCCTTTTTATTTTTATTCATTGTAATATAATACTGGCCGACCGTTTAGTGGTTGGATGTGGCGATTATTGTAATCATAATGCACATGGAAGGCCGCTAATTGATCAGCTGATATTGTCATTGGTTGGGCTAAAATATACCACTCGACATTCTCTGACAACGGTGGTGTCGTTAATGAACCGATATAGTGGTAGTACGATCGATTTGTGGGTAGAATGTCAGTGACGTCACATTTGAATGAATGATCATCATTGATGCGACTTAAAATAGTGGCAAAAGTTGTGGATGCCTGGCCGATTTGTAAGAACACCCCAATGACCGCTTGACGACCATCAGGTGCTTGATGAACAAAATGAACTTCTGCATCAAATTGTTTGCCATCAAGCGTGTGTTCGCTTGGGGCGTGAATATGGAACTGTTGCAACTGGAATGGACGGTTAGCGATTACCGCCGTCCCAGTTAACCCAATTTCGACACCTTGGCCGGTATCGTG
Organism: Weissella sp. DD23; assembly: GCF_001579105.1. Lineage (NCBI taxonomy): Bacteria > Bacillati > Bacillota > Bacilli > Lactobacillales > Lactobacillaceae > Weissella > Weissella sp. DD23. Next base: position 37,554 of record NZ_KQ970397.1, read on the forward strand.
GACATATTGCCCGGTAAAATCATACGCCAAATTTAATGACGCAGGATAGTCAATCAGATCAGTCTCCGCAGTGCGAATAGCGATTGGTGATTGCATGCGACCTGATGTCATTGACCAAGATTCCTGCGCATCATAATTGAGCTTTTGCATGGCACTTGGCCTCCTTCTGAAGTTTTTCTCTCTCCTCAGAATACTTTTAGTTTATCATCAGTCCGGAAAATAGGCTACTAAATCTTTATTTTTCGCTCAGGTTCGGCGGAAGGCGTTGACGTAAAATGCGGTTGGCGCT
>NZ_KQ970397.1:38160-39959 GCF_001579105.1 Weissella sp. DD23
CGATGATGGTAACCACTAAATGGAGAATTAATATGTTGAAATATGTTCACACGTCATGGCTACATTTTGTGTTGGTGTACCTGGCGGTTATGTTAGATGGTGGGATTGCCTTGCATTTTGCACCGATCTTATTTAAAACGCCGATGTCGGCGAGCCCATATCTCTCATTGATTATTATGATGATGCCAATTTTGACCGGCACTGATTCGCAAATGAAGGGACGTTGGTTGTATATTGCTGCATTCCTTGGCGGCTTACTGTTTGATATTTTTTATAGTGGTATCATTGGTATTTCAATGATTGGCTTTCCACTAACTGTTTGGGCAGCAAGTAAGCTCCAAACTTATTTATCACATAACTTTTTGTCGGCGATGGCAGTTTGGTTTGTATCGATGAGTTTGTATCTGGTCTTTGATTATGCAGCATTTGGGATCATCAATTTGACGAATTTGAACTTTAGCGAATTTATCATGTTCCACATGTTTCCAACGTTGATTGTCAATTTGTTAATTTTGGTCGTCATTTATGGCATCATGAATTATCTATATCATGCGGCACGCCAGCCCGATGTGTCGGCGTACAATGTTGATCAGCGTGATCTGAATATGCGGATGACAGGTAAGTCACGGTCAACGCGATTATAAGTTGGTGATCAAAGGTGTTGACTTAAAGTACAAAGTCAATTAAAGTTATCTCATAAAGATTTGATTGGACGAGTAGTTTAACGTCATTGCTTAGAGAGTTGTGCAGAAGCTGGGAAGCAACCAATGGCCTAAATGAACCACACCCATGATTATCGGTACAAGTCAAAACTGTACCCGATTCGTCTCGTTATCGACGCGCGCCTGTTTTGATTGAGCAGGGGTCTGAGTGTTATTTGGTAACAAATAGCAAAATTGAGGTGGAACCACGAAATTAGTCGTCCTCAAGTAACCTTTATTTAGGTTGCTTGAGGGCTTTTTTGTTTAGTTAAGGAGAAAGCTATGGAGTACATGTTGCAGATTATGCCAAGTCTGCTAAGCGGATTGAAAATGACATTTGGTGTCTTTGCCCTAACGCTGATTGGGTCAGTACCGCTTGGTATTTTAGTTGCTTTAGCGTTAAAATCAGATATTTATTTGCTACGCTGGGTGACGAACGCTTATATTTGGGTGATGCGTGGTACGCCATTGCTATTGCAGATCGTGTTTGTCTACTATGGGTTGAGCTTAGCCCACATCGTGACGCTACCACGTTTTGAAGCTGCGGTGGTCACATTCATTCTGAACTACGCGGCATACTTTGCCGAAATTTTCCGTGGTGGGCTACAAAGCGTGCCGCAAGGTCAATATGATGGTGCCAAGGTGCTTGGTCTGACGCGTTGGCAAACAATGCGTAAAATCGTATTGCCACAAGTGGTCAAGATTGTCATGCCATCCGTTGGTAATGAAGTGGTGACCCTGGTCAAGGATTCATCACTGGTTTATGTCATCGGACTTGGTGATTTGATGCGTGCTGGTAATATTGCGGCATCACGAGACGTCACATTGATGCCTTATTTGTTAGTGGGACTGTTATATTTGCTACTGACAGCTTTGGCGACCGTTATTCAACGACGTGTCGAGACGAAGATGAACTATTACCGTTAAGGAGAGAGCCATGCTTGAAATTAAAAACTTAGCGAAGTCGTACGATACGCGGACGATTTTCAAAAATATGAATTTAACAGTTAACGATGGTGAGGTCCTTAGTATTGTCGGCCCATCCGGAATTGGTAAAACGACCTTTCTACGTATTGTAGCTGGGCTTTTGCCTGCAAA
>NZ_KQ970397.1:41414-42905 GCF_001579105.1 Weissella sp. DD23
GTAACGCAGTTGGTGGTGACACACGATTTGCCGTTTGCGGAAGCGGTCGCGGATAAGACATTTGATTTTGGGACAGATGTAGAACGCTAGGGGGCTGCGTATGAAAAAGAAGATTAATTGGCGTCGTCAAATTATTGGGAACGGGATTGTACTCGTCGTGCTGGCTTTGCTGGTTGGCTTTGTTTGGTATCGAACGTCACACGCAAATGATACTTGGCGCAAAGTGACTGCAGATAAGACTGTTGTTGTGGGACTAGATGATACCTTTGTGCCAATGGGCTACCGAGACAAGTCCGGTAAGTTAGTTGGGTTTGATGTGGATTTGGCCCGGGCAACCTTCAAAAAATTGGGGTTGCGGGTTAAGTTTCAAGCCATTGACTGGTCAATGAAGGAAACGGAGTTGGATACTGGTCACATTGACATGATTTGGAATGGTTATACAATGACGCCAGCCCGGGCAAAGAAGGTCGCCTTCTCGGTGCCATATCACAACGATTCACAAGTACTAGTCACGTTAAAGCGTAACCAAATCGATACGATTAAACAGATGGCTGGTAAGACGTTAGCTGTTCAAACTGGTTCAGCTGGTTTGACGGTCTTCAACGAGAAACCTAAGGTATTAAAGGACTTTTTGGGTTCAGCACCGGTACAATATGACACGTTCGATAAAGCTTTGAATGATTTGCAAGTTGGCCGTGTAAGTGCAGTTTTGATTGATATGGACTACGCCCGTTATTATGTGGCGCACGAACCTAATCCGGCTGATTTCGAAATTATTAAGACGGGTTATGGTGAAGACGCGTATGGTGTGGGGTTCCGTAAGGGAGATGTGACCTTACGAGAAAAGGTCAATCAGGTCTTAACGGGCTTTAAGAAGGATGGCACGTTAGATAAAGTTTCTGAACGTTACTTTGGCACCAAAAATAATGATTAAACAATAAGGGCGGGATAGCAGTTTCTGTCCGACTTGCTAAGGTCGCAAATCTCCCGATTTAAATCGGCGGATTTGCGGCTTTTTGTTTTACGTTCATTTTTGTGGCGTGTGCCTGCTTAAATATGCCGAACATTTTTAAGTATTAAACGGTTGATACAGCTTAGTGATGTTTTTTGAAACGGTTTGCTAGCTGAAATTGGGGTGGGTTAACGGTTGAAACGCGAACGTTCGTCGGATTACTGGAAATTGATGGCTGACGAGGGTTGTGTTTGCCCAGTATCTCGATAAGCTAGAGTTTGTAATCGGGAACATATGGATCAGCATAAAGGAGATATTTCAACATGAAGACTGCATTTGACACTGTACCGGACGCTTTGCAAACGTTGCGTCAAGGGGGCGTTATTATCTTGGCAGATGATGAGAGTCGCGAAAATGAAGGTGATTTAGTGGCATTGGCTGCTGATATCACACCAGAAACGGTGCATATGATGCTTCGTGAAGCGGCTGGATTGATGTGCACGCCTGTTGGACCAGAAATTGCGGCGCGGCTTGGATTG
>NZ_KQ970397.1:43124-45485 GCF_001579105.1 Weissella sp. DD23
TGGGACTGAAGCAGCAACCGGGGTTACGACTGGCGTTTCAGCGGCTGATCGGGCCGCGACAATTCGGCACATTGCGAATCCGACCGCCGTTCGGACGGATTTCAATGCGCCAGGCCACACCCAGCCATTAACAGCCTTAGCTGGTGGGCTGACTGAGCGCGTTGGACATACTGAAGCGGCCGTTGATTTGGCGCGCCTAGCTGGTTCAGAACCAGCCGCCGTTATTATTGAAGTCCTGAAAGCAGATGGCACGATGGCCCGCCGCGATGATCTGTTTGAATTAGCTGATCGCTTGGATTTGCCATTTATTACGATTGCCCAAATTTCGGCGTATCTAGCTACGCCAGTTATGTAATTAAAAAAGTATCCCATCTCAATCTAGGTGCAGCGCATAGTATTGAGATGGGATTTTTTTGTCATCATTTAAAATGATAACGGTTTCATGAGAAAATTCTTAGTTAAATATGCCTTTGTTCGTTTTACAAAGATGCAAAAACGGTTAAACACGAACTAATATGTTTCATTTTAATGACTTATGCCGACAAAACTGTACATTTAATCGTTGTGGTGGTTATATATAGTTGTAAAGACGAACTAAAAATGAGGTGGAAGCTAAATGGTACGTGTTGCGGTAGTAATGGGATCGATTTCAGATTGGTCAACGATGAAAGAAACGGTCGCGGTCTTACAAACGTTTGATGTCGCAGTTGAGACACATATTATTTCGGCGCATCGAATGCCCGAGGAGATGACGACGTTTGCCCGAAATGCGCGGGACAATGGCCTAGGGGTTATTATTGCTGGCGCTGGCGGTGCTGCCCATTTGCCTGGCATGTTGGCAGCGCAGACGACGTTACCAGTAATTGGTGTCCCAATTCAATCACACGCTTTGCAGGGGATGGATTCATTGCTCAGTATTGTGCAGATGCCAGCTGGTGTACCGGTTGCGACGGTGGCCATTGGGACCGCAGGCGCTAAAAATGCGTCTTACTTGGCAATGCAAATGTTGGGCATTGCGGAGCAAGAACTGGCCGATAAAATAGCCTTATTCCGAGAAGGGCAACGCCAACAATCGATTGAGAGCGAGGCATTGTTACATGACTAAGCGTATTTTGCCACCAGCCACTATCGGGATCGTTGGTGGCGGTCAATTAGGGCAAATGTTGGCCTTGGCCGCCAAACCAATGGGGTATCAGGTTATTGTCTTGGATCCGCAAGTTGATGCGCCAGCAGCCTTGGTTGCAGATCAACAAATTGTGGCGAGCTATGATGATGTTTCGGCTCTGCGTAATCTTGCTAATCAAGCGGATGTTGTGACGTATGAATTTGAAAATGTGGATCAGACGGCATTACAGACTGCCGTACCAGCTGAAAAGTTACCCCAAGGGGTAGCGTTATTAAACATTACAGCGAACCGGTTGCGTGAGAAACAATTCTTGGCCGCGTTGGGCTTACCAGTTGCCCCATTCGCAGCCGTGGATAACTTGGTCACTTTGGACGCCCGATGCCATGAAGTATCGTTGCCAGCAATTTTGAAAACGGCAACGGGCGGGTATGACGGCCACGGCCAATGGGATATTCCCAATACCGATGCATTGGCAAATTTGTTAGCGCATTGGCAACAACCGACTGATATCGCCCTTGTTTTGGAAAAAAAGTTAGCGTTCGATCGGGAATTGAGCGTGATGGTAACTCGCGATGGTCGGGGTGAAATTCGAACTTGGCCGGTGACGGTCAATGAGCATCAGCACCATATCTTACGAGTGTCCGCGGCACCGGCAACTTTATCACCACAGATTGCCAAGCAAATTGAGACCATTGCGACGACCATTGCCAATGCGTTGCAACTTGTGGGCATTTTAGGCATCGAGCTATTTGTGGTGGGGGAGCGTGTGTATATCAACGAATTAGCCCCACGCCCCCACAATTCTGCGCACTTAACCATTGAGGCGACGAATGTTTCACAATTTGAAGGCCATATTCGAAGCATTACGGGCTTGCCGATTCCGGTGATTACCCAGTATGCACCAGCTATCATGTTGAATTTATTAGGGGATCAGATTATACAGGCACGCCAAGATATAGCGACACATGAGGGGTGGCACTTTCACGACTACGGTAAACATGATGTGAAGCCGGGACGAAAAATGGGCCACATTACAGCCACTGGCATGGCGGCTATGAAAGATTTGCGCGAATGGGGGACAAGGTTATGACAATTGTAAAAGGGGCTTTATTAACAACAGGCAAAGCAAAGGCAGTGTATGCCACGGACGATCCGAATGTGTTGTGGCTCCATAGCTTGAATCAAGCGACAGCACTTAATGGGAAACAAAAAGCCGAAATTAGCGATAAGGGACG
>NZ_KQ970397.1:45595-46426 GCF_001579105.1 Weissella sp. DD23
ATTAGCGATAAGGGACGACTAACGACCCAAATCAGTCAGCAATTGTTTCGCTTTTTAAAGTCGCAAGGCATTGTGACACACTTTCAACAAGCAGTCGGCGAACGTGATGTGTTGGTGACGGCACTGGACATGTTGCCAATTGAGGTTGTGATTCGTAATTATGCGGCGGGCCATTTTGCAACGCGTTACTCGGTGCCAATGTTGACGCCTCTTTCACCCACGGTACAAGAATATTACTTTAAAAACGATGCGCTTGATGATCCGCCATTGAATCAATCGCAAATATTTGCCCTCGACTTAGCGACGCCAAGTCAGTTAACCCAAATCGAGGCAGTTGCCCAAACGGTTAATCGGCAACTGGGTCAATTATTTGAAGCTGTGGGCATTACGTTAATTGATTTTAAATTGGAATTTGGTTTGGACGCTACTGGCGCGTTGACGTTAGGTGATGAGCTGTCACCAGATAATATGCGTTTGATTGACCAAGCCACCGGCCAATCCTTAGATAAAGACGTTTTTCGTCAGGGGACGGGCGACTTACGTGATGGATACACAACCGTTTTGCACAGACTAACGACATATTTAGGAGAGTAAGCATGTACATTGCACAGATTACAGTTACTTATAAGCCATCAATTTTGGATCCCCAGGGTGAAGTGATTAAGGATGCCCTTGCGCGTCTTGATTACCAAGGGGTAACGTCAGTGACGCAAGGAAAATATTTTGAAATCAAGTTAACGGCGACTGATGAACAAAGTGCGTATGAAGAAGCCACCAGCCTGACTGAAGCGTTATTAATTAATCCAAACACAGAAACGTATCGCATCACGA
>NZ_KQ970397.1:46446-49643 GCF_001579105.1 Weissella sp. DD23
TGTGATTTTGATATGTATTATGCGTTACAGGACTTTGGGGCGGATGTCCAGTTTGTGACTGAAAAGTCGACTGACCTGTCGGCGTACGATGCCGTGTTCTTACCAGGTGGCTTTTCGTATGGGGATTACTTACGAACAGGAGCCGTGGCGCGTTTCGCACCCGTAATGACAGCCGTGCAAAAAATGGCTGCAACCGGGAAACTGGTGGTGGGGGTGTGCAATGGTTTTCAGATTTTAACGGAGGCCGGGATGCTACCTGGGCAATTGATGATGAATCAGACACCCGGGTTCATCTGTGATGAGGTTAAGCTAACGATTACTAATCGACAAACAGCCTTCACAAATCAATATATTGATGCAACGACAACGATTAAATTACCAATTGCGCACGGCGAGGGCCGGTATGTTGCTGATGATGCAACGGTGCGAATGTTGCATGAAAATGGGCAGGTTGTCTTAACGTATGCGACTGATGTTAATGGTTCCGTTGATCAGATTGCCGGGATTACGAACCGCAGTGGGAATGTGATTGGCCTGATGCCACATCCAGAACGCGCGGTTGAGACGTTACTTGGTAATACGGATGGACGACCATTTTTTGAAAGTTTACTAGCAACCATTATCACGAAGGAGACTGTAGAAGCATGACAGCATTGTTGGCAACGACGCATGAACCTACACCGGCAGAAATTGCCGCCACGAAACCATATCAGGCGTGGGGATTAACGGACGAGGAATACATGTTAATTAAGCAAACGTTGGGGCGCTTGCCTAATTACACGGAAACGGGGTTGTTTGCAGCCATGTGGTCAGAACACGTTTCCTATAAGAAATCTAAGCCGGTGCTCCGGACGTTTTGGTCAACCAATGAGCGTGTCTTACAAGGACCGGGTGAGGGGGCTGGCATTTTGGATATCGGCGATGGTCAAGCCGTTGTATTTAAAGCTGAATCACACAACCACCCGTCAGCGGTTGAACCGTATGAGGGTGCTGCGACAGGTGTCGGTGGGATCTTACGGGACATTTTTTCGATGGGCGCGCAACCAATCGCGGTGCTTGATAGTTTACGTTTCGGCGAGTTAACAGATGCACGGACCCAACATCTGTTAAACGGGGTGATTGACGGAATTGCCGGCTATGGCAATGCGATTGGCATTCCGACGGTTGGTGGCGAAATTGGTTTTGACCCGGTTTATCAAGGTAATCCGCTTGTCAACGTGATGGCCGTTGGCGTACTGGATCAAGAACGAATGCAGGTTGGACGTGCCGATGGTAGTGGTAATACGGTTCTGTATGTTGGGGCAAAAACTGGTCGTGACGGCATTCATGGTGCTACTTTTGCGTCCGCAGAATTTTCATCAGATGCCGAACAAGACCGTTCAGCTGTGCAAGTGGGGGACCCTTTTTTAGAAAAACTAGTGATGGATGCAACTTTGAAAGCAATTCAGCAATTTGGTGAGGCTATTGTTGGGGTGCAGGACATGGGAGCAGCTGGTTTGGTATCCTCGTCAGCCGAAATGGCTGGCAAAGCGGGAATGGGCATTCACTTGCAATTAGACAATGTACCACAACGTGAGACGGGGATGACGCCTTATGAACTCATGTTATCTGAGTCGCAAGAACGCATGTTATTAGTTGTGACAAAAGGGCATGAAGCCGCCGTACAGGCCGTCTTTCAGGAAGCTAATTTAGAGGCAGTTGTGATTGGTGAAGTTACAGCAACGGGGCGCTATGAATTAACCTGGCATGGCGAGACCGTGGCTGATTTACCCGTCAATTTTTTGACGCAGTCCCCTAAACAAACCATGGAACAGGTGAAACCAGCACGTCTGCAAGACCCAGCACCAGATTTTACACCGCATGTGGCTGATTTGACGACGGTTTGGCAGGACATATTGGCACAGCCAACAGTTGCTTCGAAAGCGAGTTTGTTTAGACATTTCGATAGTATGGTCCGAACTAATACAGTGATTAAGCCGGGTGGCGATGCGGCTGTTGTTCGTTTACGTGGCACCAAAAAGGCATTGGCCATGACAACTGATGTGAACGCGCGATTTACCTACCTCGATCCTTATATTGGTGGGCAACGCGCAGTCGCTGAGGCAGCTGGCAATATTATTGCCACTGGCGCGTTGCCAATTGGTATTACAGATTGCTTGAACTTCGGTAATCCGGATGATCCAGCAATTTATTACGAATTGGCACAATCAGTCGCCGGCATTAACGAGATGGCCCGACAGATTAATACGCCAATTATTTCCGGTAATGTGTCGTTGTATAACGAGACCGACGGTGCTGCTATCTATCCGACCCCAATGATTGGCATGGTTGGGTTACACACTGATACTGCTGATATCACAACGATTTCATTTAAACAGCCGGATGATGTCATCTATTTGCTGGGTGATACCACGGCTGACTTTAATGGTTCTGAGTTGCAACAACTACAGACCGGGGCCATTGCGGGCCGGTTGCCCGGTTTAAATCGTGATAAATTGTCAGCTACCCAGCAAAGTGTGTTAGCAGGGATTCAGCAGGGACTGATTGCCAGTGCCCACGACCTGGCAGAAGGCGGTTTGGCGGTGTCCTTGGCAGAAAGTACCTTTGGCACACCATTTGGTTTTGATGTAACGGTACCTTGGACGGATAGCTGGTTATTTAGTGAGACGCCAGGCCGCTTTTTGGTAACGGTGCCAGCAAACGCTGTGGACGCCTTTGAAACACGACTGGATACAACATATCTGCGACTGGGTACGGTAACACATGATGATCGGTTGGTCGTCACAACAGCTGATGGGACTGTCAACTTAGATAAGGCACGCCTGCAAGAAGCGTATGAAGGAGCAATCACATGGCAACGCAGTTAATTGAACAAACTCGGTCATTAAATGAGGAATGCGGTATTTTTGGGGTCTGGGGCCACCAAACAGCGGCTAATTTGACTTACTATGGCTTACACGCTTTACAGCACCGGGGCCAAGAAGGTGCCGGAATTGTCGCCAATCAGCAAGGCCATTTATGGCAAGAACGTGGTTTGGGTTTGCTACATGATGTTTTTCGTGACCCAGCGCGTTTAGCGCATTTGCAGGGACAAGCAGCGATTGGTCACGTTCGATATGCGACGGCGGGTTCAGCAGGCATTGAAAATATCCAACCGCTGATGGTGAACTTTTCCGATATGCAATTATCCTTAGCGC
>NZ_KQ970397.1:49783-51076 GCF_001579105.1 Weissella sp. DD23
CAACGGAAACATCACGAATGCACAATCTTTGCGGCAAAGTCTTGAGATGCAAGGGGCGATTTTTCAATCATCGTCAGATACAGAAGTGTTACTGCATTTAATTCGGCGTTCAACGGCGACGACGTTTTATGACCGCTTAAAAGATGCTTTGCAGCAAGTGCGGGGCGGTTTCGCATTTTTGCTCCTGACGCCAACAGCAATGTATGCAGCTCTTGATCCACACGGTTTTCGTCCCTTTGTGGTAGGCCAGTTACCTGATGGTCAGTATGTGGTGACTAGTGAGACGGCCGCGTTGCATGCGGTTGGGGCAACGTTTATTCGGGATGTCCAACCGGGGGAGTTATTAACGATTGACCAGGCCGGCTTACGGATTGATCACTACACGAGCAAAACTGATTTACATATCGACGCGATGGAGTATATCTACTTTGCACGACCTGACTCTGACATTTATGGTGTTAACGTGCATACTGCTCGTAAACGGATGGGCCGGCAATTAGCACTTGAACAACCGGCAACGGGCGACTTGGTGGTTGGTGTGCCTAATTCTTCATTATCGGCTGCCATGGGATATGCCGAGGCAACGGGCTTACCTAATGAAATGGGGCTGGTTAAAAAATCAATATATTGCACGGACGTTTATTGAGCCAACACAGGAGCGACGTGAGCGGGCGGTGCGTATGAAGCTAAGCGCAGTACCGTCGGTGGTTGCCGGTAAACGCGTTGTGCTAGTGGATGATTCAATCGTGCGTGGCACAACATCAAGTTACATTGTCAAAATGTTGCGCGAAGCCGGTGCGAAGGAAGTTCACGTGCGAATTGCGTCACCAGCTTTCAAGTATCCGTCATTTTATGGCGTTGATATGCAAACAACGGCGGAACTTTTAGCGGCGAACCATACATTGGCTGAAATGACGGCCATGTTAGGGGCTGATTCGTTAGCCTTTCTATCCGTCCCTGGTTTGGTACAGGCGATTGACTTGCCATACACGGGCAATGGGACTGGCTTAACGACGGCTTACTTTGATGGACATTACCCATCACCAATTTACGATTATGAAAAAACGCTGACGGCGGCGATAACCGCGGGTGAGGTCGATTTTAAGACCGAACCAACGACAACTTATCATCCGAGTCAAGTGTCATCAATTAGTGATCAACAACCAGCTACCGATCAAACGGTGAGCTAAAAGGGGGAGAAATGACAGAAGCAAATGCGTACGCGGGGGCTGGTGTAGATATCCTAGCCGGTGAAACGGCAGTTGACATGATGCAAGCCGATGTGGCAGCTAC
>NZ_KQ970397.1:51120-51688 GCF_001579105.1 Weissella sp. DD23
TTGGCGGTTTTGGTGCAGCGTTTGCATTAGGCACGCAATACCGAGAGCCGGTCTTGATTTCAGGCACTGACGGTGTGGGCACAAAACTATTATTGGCCATCATGGCCGGACGACACGAATCAATTGGCCAGGACTTAGTTGCTATGGTGATGAATGACATCGTGGCGCAAGGGGCGAAACCATTATTTTTACTTGATTATTTAGCAATTGCCAAAATGGTGCCCGAACAGGTAGCAACGATTGTTCGCGGGATTGCGCAAGCGACCCAAGCGACGGGGGCAGCCTTAATTGGTGGTGAATCCGCTGAATTGCCAGGCATGTATGCGCCAGACCATTATGACCTCGCTGCATTTGGTGTTGGTGTTGTTGAGCGGGATGAGATGCTGACAGTTGATCGTGTGGCGACTGGCGATGTGTTGATTGGGTTAGCGTCTAGTGGTATCCATTCCAATGGGTATTCACTGGTGCGTACGGTGTTGGGATTAGAGCAGGAGGCTGATTTTACAGCGTTACCAACAACGCTACAGGAAACCCTGTTAACACCGACCACCTTGTATGCTCAGGCGGT
>NZ_KQ970397.1:51708-54294 GCF_001579105.1 Weissella sp. DD23
TTTTACCGTTACTAGCAGAACAGTTAGTCGTGAGCATGGCCCACATTACCGGTGGTGGTATCGTGGGTAACTTGCCCCGTGCCCTACCCGCGGATGCCTCGGTCACTTTAGAGTGGGGCAGTTGGCCAATTTTACCGATTTTTATGGAATTGCAACGCCTCGGTCAGCTGTCGTTGGCAGACATGCTGGCAACGTTTAATTTGGGGTTGGGGATGATTCTGGTTGTGAAGCCACCCCATGTTGCGCGTGTGTTGGCCATGCTAGCGGATGAAGGTCAAGCCGCGTATCAAGTCGGCACGGTGACGCCTGCCATGTCAGCACAACTCAATTGGCGAGGTAAGCAACCATGGTCATAACCCGTCCAAAGTTAGCAGTGTTTGCATCAGGAACTGGCACTAATTTGGCCGCGCTTATTCAGGCGACTCAGACTGGTGAGGTGCCAGCCGAAATTGTTCGTGTGGTGGTTGATCGTCGTCATACCGGGGCCCAGCAACTTGCTGAAACGGCGGGTATTCCGGTGTTACGGATTAACTATAAAGATTACGCGACACGCGAATTGGCAGAAGACGCCATGTTAACGGTCTTAGCAGCGGATGGTGTGGTGGGTATCTTATTAGCGGGGTATATGCGAATTTTGACCCCTAAGTTGGTAAATGCCTTTCACCAACGCATTATTAATATTCATCCAGCACTGTTGCCCAGCTTCCCTGGCAATTCTGCGATTGCGGATGCGTGGCAGGCTGGTGTTAAAGTGACCGGTGTGACCATCCATTACGTCGATGATGGCGTTGATTCGGGCGAAATTATTGCCCAAGAGGCGGTCAAACTTACTGCAACAGATGATTTGGCACAGTTAACAACTAAAATTCATGCGGTGGAGCATACATTGTATCCAGCTACGGTTGCCATGTTGATTAAAAAAGGAGTATTTGTAAAATGACGCGTGCATTACTAAGTGTTTCAGATAAAACCGGCATTGTCCCATTCGCAACGACGCTACAGACGTTGGGGTTCGAATTAGTTTCAACTGGTGGGACGTTGGCCGTGCTCGAAGCAGCCGGCTTAGCAGTTACGCCGGTTGATACGGTAACTGACTTCCCCGAAATGCTGGACGGACGAGTTAAAACTTTGCACCCACGGATTCATGCTGGCTTGTTAGCGCGGCGTGATGACGAGGCACATATGACCACCTTAGCCACGTATGGCATCACCCCAATTGATTTGGTGGTTGTCAACTTGTATCCGTTTAAAGCCACGATTCAAAAGCCGGGCGTCACACAATCAGACGCCATTGAAAATATTGACATTGGTGGGCCATCGATGTTGCGGTCGGCGGCTAAAAATTATGCGGGTGTGTTACCGGTGGTCGATCCTGCAGATTACCAAATTGTACTTGATCGGTTGCAGTCAGGGACAGCTGATGAAGCTGATTTTCGTCAAGCAATGGCGGCAAAAGTGTTCCGCCATACAGCCGCCTATGATGCGCTTATTGCGACATACCTAACAACCGAAGAATTTCCAACGCAGCAAACACTGACCTATGATCGATTTGATACGCTGCGGTATGGTGAAAATGCGCATCAACAAGCCGCTGCTTACCGCGATGCATTAGGTAGCGAATATTCAGTATTAAGTGCGGACATTTTGCATGGTAAGCAGTTGTCATACAACAATATTCGCGATGCAGATGCGGCATTGCGAATTATCGCAGAGTTTGCGGCACCAACCGTGGTGACGGTGAAGCACATGAATCCGGCTGGTATTGGTCAGGGAGCAACGATTGAGGCGGCGTGGGATGCGGCCTTTGCGGCTGATGATATCTCCATTTTCGGTGGCATTGTGGCTTTGAATCGTGAAGTTGACTTGGCGACAGCTGAAAAGATGCATCAAATTTTCTTGGAAATTATTATTGCGCCTTCCTTTACTGATGACGCGTACGCTGTTTTAGCTAAGAAAAAGAATTTACGACTGTTGACGTTGCCGTTTACGACGGAGCTGCCACAACAGCTTGAAACGACTGCGATTTTGGGCGGCATGGTCATGCAGGAACGCGACTTAACCACCGAAACAATCGCCGATTTCACAGTTGTTAGTCAGGTCCAGCCAACTGCGGCTCAACTGGCAGCAATGGTTTTTGCACAAAAAGCCGTCAAACACGTCAAGTCGAATGCAATTGTGGTCGCACGTGATGGTCAAACGTTAGGCGTTGGTGCAGGGCAACCTAATCGCATTGACTCAGTCAAGTTGGCGATTAACAAGGCAGAAAATAAGGCGGGGTATGACGAGGCTGTTCTGGCATCAGATGCCTTTTTCCCGATGGATGATTCAGTGAGCTACGCAGCCAGTCACGGTATTACAGCGATTGTTGAGCCGGGTGGATCAATTAAGGATCAAGCCTCGATTGATAAGGCAAACGAGCTCGGCATTGCGTTGGTATTTTCTGGCGTACGCCACTTCAAGCATTAGTGGAGGAAACTATGGCAACAGTACTTGTAATTGGCGCGGGTGCACGTGAACATGCCTTGGCACAAGCGTTTGCAAACAGCGCGCAAGTGACGATGGTCTATGTGGCACCAGGCAATGTGG
>NZ_KQ970397.1:54949-56234 GCF_001579105.1 Weissella sp. DD23
AGGCTGATACGATTCAACCCGTGGGTATTCCGATGACGGATATCGACGCATTGCGTGATTTTGCAACAATGACGGCGATTGATTTGACGTTTGTTGGCTCTGAAGAACCCTTGATTGCAGGGATTGTTGATGAATTTCAAGCGGCCGGTCTGCCGATTTTCGGGCCGACGAAGGCTGCAGCACAGCTTGAAGGGTCGAAGTCATTTGCCAAGGATCGCCTAGCAGCTGCAGGTATTCCGACGGCCACGTCGGTAACCGTGGCGTCTTGGCCGGCCGCAGAACGTGCCATTGTGACCAGTGAAGAACCGGTGGTGGTGAAACAGGATGGCTTGGCGGCTGGTAAAGGTGTGACGATTTATGCTACCCGCCAAGAAGCTTTAACAGCTGTGAATGACCTCTATCAGGTTGATAATCAGACAAAGTTGGTTATTGAGGCCTATTTGCGTGGGGTTGAGTTTTCAATTTTTAGTCTAGTGGGACCAAACGGCATTGTTCACACGCCGGTTGCCCAAGATCATAAACGATTATTAGATGGTGACTTGGGGCCCAATACCGGGGGAATGGGTGCCTATAGTCCGGTTCGCTGGCTAGCAGATGAGGTTGTGGTGGATGCTATCGACCAGTTGGTTGGACCGTTACTGACTGAAATGGTAGCCAATCATACACCGTTTACCGGGGTGCTATATACCGGTGTGATGCTAACGGCGCAAGGCCCAAAAGTGATTGAGTACAATGTGCGTTTTGGTGACCCGGAAACGCAAGTGGTCCTACCACAGTTGGAGAGTGATTTTTATGAGCTAGTACTCGCGTTGGTGCGTGGTCAGCAGCCGGTTGCGCAGTGGCAAACAGAGGACGTCTATCTTGGCGTGGTTTTGGCGGCACCTGGCTACCCAGTTGCACCGGTACAAGGAATGATGGTGCCTACAATTTCAATGCCTAAAATAAGGTCATTTTATGCCGGGGTTGGACAAAATGATGATAAACTTATAACAAGTGGTGGCCGAGTAGCAACGATTGTGGCGACGGCAACGAGCGCGACCAAGGCCCAAGCACAAGTCTACTCGGTCTTAGATGCTTTGCCAGTCAAGCTACACTATCGTCATGATATTGGTTATCAAGCAGTTGAAAAAGAAAATAAGGTGGTGTCTGGGGATGCAAACAGATATTGAAATTGCACAAGCCGCAGAAGTGTGGCCCATTGAAAAAATTGCTGAAAAGGCCGGTCTAACGCCAGCAGAATGGGAACCGTATGGGCGTGATAAGGCCAAGATTTCGGTTGATGAAA
>NZ_KQ970397.1:56586-57388 GCF_001579105.1 Weissella sp. DD23
CAATTAATCCAACCCCAGCTGGTGAAGGCAAGTCAACGGTGACAGTCGGGTTAGCTGATGCCTTAAACGAAATTGGTCAGCAGACAATGGTCGCCCTGCGTGAGCCTTCTTTGGGACCTGTGATGGGACTCAAAGGTGGTGCAACTGGTGGCGGCTATGCCCAAGTTGTGCCCATGGCTGATATTAACTTGCACTTTACGGGTGATTTTCATGCCTTGACGAGTGCCCACAATACGCTGGCAGCCGTGATCGATAATAGTATTTATCAGGGAAATCCGTTGCACATTGACCCACGCCGGTTACTTTGGAAGCGTGCTTTGGATGTTAATGATCGTGCTTTGCGTCACGTGACAATTGGCTTGGGTGGCCCAACTTCAGGGGTACCGCGTGAAGATGGCTTTGATATCACGGTGGCGTCTGAATTGATGGCAATTTTGACGTTGTCGCACGACCTGATGGACATGAAAGCACGTATTGAACGCATCGTCATTGGGTATACGTATGAGAAGGAACCGGTAACGGTTAAGGATTTGGGCGTGGCTGGCGCTTTGACAACCTTATTGAAGGATGCCATTAAGCCTAATTTGGTCCAGACGTTGGCTCACACGCCAGCTTTAATTCATGGTGGGCCATTTGCCAACATTGCCCAAGGTACCAACTCAATTCGTGCAACTAAGACGGCGCTACAATTAGCAGACTTTGTTGTGACTGAAGCTGGATTTGGGGCTGATTTGGGTGGTGAAAAGTTCTTAGACTTTAAGACACCATTGCTTGGCAAGCATCCCGATGTCATTGTGGTTGT
>NZ_KQ970397.1:57659-59822 GCF_001579105.1 Weissella sp. DD23
GTGAATTCATTCCGAAGTTGGGTGCAGGCTTCTTAGTGGTGATGACCGGTACGGTGCTAACCATGCCTGGTTTGCCAAGTCATCCGGCTGCCTATGATATTGATATCGATGAAAACGGCCGGATTACCGGACTGTTCTAGCAGTGGGATAAAAACTCAGTCTTCGGGCTGAGTTTTTTTGTTTATGCATATTGAGTAGGTAAATTTATTCACTTATACTTGATAAGTGAGTTTTTTAAGAGAAACTAATTGAGGAGGAGAGATGGCAAGGAAGAGAACCATACCGGGTCAGTTAGTAACACACGCCGGTACTGTGCTTGCGTGGGGGTTATTCATTGCACCCGTTGTGTACTTTTTAGTAAGTATTGGCATGGCAATTAGTAGCCACGGGCAACTATTTAATTTGGTCTGTTGGTTGATTAAAGGTATTTTAACGTTCAA
Organism: Weissella sp. DD23; assembly: GCF_001579105.1. Taxonomy (NCBI): domain Bacteria; kingdom Bacillati; phylum Bacillota; class Bacilli; order Lactobacillales; family Lactobacillaceae; genus Weissella; species Weissella sp. DD23. The sequence continues at coordinate 58,100 of NZ_KQ970397.1, forward strand.
TTATATGGGCTTTTTCTCGTTGATTAGTATCGGTATTGTCCTCATCGGTGTGATGAATTACCGGTTCGGTGACGATGCGATGCGTAACGGGGTGCCAAATGAAAACTGGGCAACTGTCACCGAGGAAGCATTGCTAAAGGAACGCGCAGTTCAAAATTTTTATTTAGAATTACATGATCGTTATTCGCGTGTTTCCGAGTGGGTGATTGTGACGCCTGAAGATGACTTTGCACCTGGTGAAGTAGCAGAAGTGTACGGCCGCATTACAACGGCTGAACAGGAGGTGCAAGATGCGACGCGAGATTGAAATTGTAAGACTACAACAAATTCAGGAACAATTGCGTCAGATTCGTCATTTAAATCGACAGCAAATGCAACTGTTACGAAACTTTCATCATGATGTGATGGCACATTTACGACGTTGGCGCGTTCTGTTTGGGTTATTGGGCGCTTTATTAGCGTTTGTGATTTACATTGGATTACAGCTGGTGTTGACACAACTGACACCAGACCAATCAATGGTACATATTATTCTAGGGTATGCCATGGTCATTATTTTTGGTTTCTTCATGGGCGTTGCTTTGGCCAGTAGCGCACTGCACGACTGGTTATATCAACGGGTGAGCGATCATTTGTTGTGTGATGACCCGGTGATTTTGCCACAACTTTGGCAAAATTTAGCCATGGTGGAGCAGTTAGCAACTGCTTTGCGCCAGGACGACTTTTTACCCGCTGATGTGCGTGAATCGGAAAGCGCGATTGCGTTAGTAATTTCTTATTTTGAACGCAATTTGACTTATTCACTGCCAGAAGCGCTGTATACATTAGCCGGTAATTTGCGGGTAGTTTTGCATCCTGATCTACGTAATGAAGTCGCGCAGCACCGGCGCTTCGTACGTCGATTACAGCTTGATTTGTCAGATGAACAACAGACAATTAATGAGTTGTACACGTATCTGACGACTGCGCATCATCTGAACCGAATTTAGATTAGAGATAGAAAGAGGCAAACATGAAGGTTGTTATTGTTGGTGCCTCACATGCGGGTATTGCAGCGGCACAACGTGTGGTTGCGAAATACACGGATGCCGAGGTGACTTTGATTGATAGGCGAACGACCCATCTTTCCTTTATTGGGGCGGGCGCCCACATGTATTTGAATGGTGAAATTGAGTCGCCTGCTGCGACTGACTATTGCGAAGATGAACAATTGCAAACATTGGGTGTTGACTTACGGTTAGGCGTCAATGTGCTGTCACTGGATGCTGATCAGCGGTTGCTCAGTTTAGAGGCTGTGGAAACGGGCGAACAAACAACGCTCCGGTATGATCGGCTGATCTTAGCAACTGGCTCAACCCCGAGAATTCCGGCGGTCCCCGGCTTTGAGAGTAAGCACGTCCATTTATTGAAGCGTGTTGATGATGTCATCGCGTTACGTCAAGCGTTAGATAACGCAAAGGATGTTGCCAACCAACAGGTAATTGTGCTTGGTGGTGGGTTAGCGGGAACGGAAGCTGCCATGGCAATGCGAAATGCTGGTGCCAAAGTGACGTTATTACATAATCACGATAGCTTGGCATCCGGCTATTTTGATCACGATTTTTCAGAACGACTTGCCGAGTTGTTGATTGCACACGGAATTGACGTGGTTACGAATGTTGATGTGCGACGGATGGAGGATGTGGCCGACCGTGGCGTGGTGATTGAAACAGCCGTTGATACC
>NZ_KQ970397.1:60865-61799 GCF_001579105.1 Weissella sp. DD23
GTGCAAATGCAATCCAAGCGAGATTTTACTGAGATGTTTAACATGATGGCTGTGGCGTTAAATCATCAAGTAACTTTGGAAGATTTAGCGTTTAGCGATATGATGTTTGAACCGCATGCCAATACGCCACTGAATTTTTTGTCAGATGTCGCATTACGGGCGCTAGATGAAAACGAGGCACGTTCATGATGGTATTTAATCGGGCGGTTCTTGTTCTAATTGTGGCGTTTGTATTTACGCCAGTGATTGCGGGAATCGTACGTTTTATAGAAGATTTGCGTTTTGATAAGCAAGTGGCACGGCGGACGGCACGCATGACGACGGGAGCACAACCGCTTGTGTCAATTGTATTGCCTTTTGCAGGGGATGTAGACCGCTTGCAGCGCCAACTTGATCTCATGCAAGCCTCATTGACGTACCAACGCTATGAAGTGTTGGTAATGGTTTCGGCCGAAACGACCGCTACTTTACGCCGTTTGCGTCAAATTGTCGCACAAAATACGACAATGCGTGTGATTGAATTTACGGAGACAACGAATGTCGCTAATTTATTGTCGCAAGGTGCAATGTTTAGTCGTGGTGAGTTTGTGTTGACACTACCCATAAATGGGGTAGTCAGTGGGAATTCCTTGGAAGAAACATTGGCGCTGTTTATGACAGATATCAACGGTATTCCGGCGGCACGCGTTGGGGCCGTGATGCTTGAAACGTTACCGCGTCGTGCTGATAATTTTGCAACGACGATTGCACAAATGGATGCGGCTGTTGAGTTAGCCGCCGATCGACGGAAACAAGCGTTCCATGATGTGATGATTCGGGTTGAAAAAGAGGCCATTATGTATCGTCGTACGGCGTTGCTGGCGATTGGGCTTTGGCGTTCAAATCGGATTGGTGCTGAGACCGATTTATTCTGGCGGTTGCAACTGCGTGGCTG
>NZ_KQ970397.1:62983-64326 GCF_001579105.1 Weissella sp. DD23
GGCTTTTGAGGCTGAGACAGAAATTTCTGTCCCAGCCTCTTTATTTATTGATATAGATAGAATTGGATAATTTGACGACCAAATAAATCGACATAGGTCCCTTGTTGGGTAAAACCGACCTTTTCAAGGACCCTAAGTGATCCGATGTTATCTGCTAGAACATCAGCCCAAAGCGTGAAGTGAGGGGGAAGCTGTGCAATGAAGGCTGTTACGACATCCGTCATAATGCCATGTCCCCAGAAAGCAGGTGCCAAGAAGTACGCAATATCTGCTTCATTAACAAGTGGCTCACCTAGTTCATTCGCCCGCTGGTAGGCAACGACGCTACCTTGGGGCGTGCCGTCGATGAGAATTGCCGCTTGGTATGTTTGGTAAAGATCATTTTCAAACGCTTGTTGCTGACTAGCTGTCGATTTTGCGTCAATCCCAATTGCTGTTGCAATTGCGGGTGTGGTGATGAGTGCTTGGTAAGCTGGGAAATCAGCCAGTTGCCAAGGCCGTAAGTCGAATGTCATGGGGGCTCCTTTAGGATATAATTGTCTTTATTCTAACATGCTTCACAAAATGGTCCCTTGACGACATGCTCAAAATTGGCTATAGTTAATCCATAAATTAAATATGACATAGAGGTCGCAACCAACAAGAGTACTTAGCTAAGTCGGCAGACAGCGCGGTTAAGGAAAGGGAAGGTTGCCGAAATGTGTTTTGTGGCAATGAAACACGTTGGTCTAGACGTGAACAACGGTTAGACTGTCGCAGCAAAATCTGTCGGCTGCGGAGCGCTATCGACAACACTAAAGACTACCAATTATGGTCCCTAGTTTATGCGATGGTATAAGCTAGGGATTTTTTCGTTATTAGTGCGATTAGGCCTCTCATTTAGGAGGAGTTATGTCAGAAGAAACACAACAACCAGGTGCGTTGAAGCGAACGATGAAGACGCGTCACCTGTCGATGATTGCCTTAGGTGGCACCATCGGTACCGGACTGTTCGTTGCCTCAGGTGCGACGGTTGCACAAGCAGGGCCGTTCGGTGCGCTAACCTCATACGCTGTGATTGGTTTGATGGTTTACTTCCTAATGACAAGTTTAGGCGAGATGGCAACGTATATGCCAGTATCAGGATCTTTTTCAACTTATGCAGATCGCTTCGTTGATCCTGCCTTCGGATTTGCCATGGGCTGGAACTATTGGTTTAATTGGGCCATCACTGTTGCCGTGGAAGCCGCAACAGTTGGTGTCGTGATGGGCTACTGGTTACCGCATGTGCCAACTTGGATTTGGTCAGCCATTGTCTTAGCGTTGATTACAGTAATTAATCTTATGTCCGCTAAGTCATATGC
>NZ_KQ970397.1:65137-67468 GCF_001579105.1 Weissella sp. DD23
CCGTGATTTTGACCTCAGTCATTTCATCAGCCAATTCGGGCGTCTATGCCTCAACACGTATGTTGTACGCGATGGCCCAAGAAGGTAAGGCACCAAAGATTTTCGGTCGCGTGAACATTAACACGGGTATTCCGGTACCTGCATTGTTAGCGACGGTTGCGGTTGGCTTGCTGACATTCGTCACATCGGTCTTTGGACCAGGCATCTACTACTACTTGGTCGCCGCTTCTGGATTGACTGGTTTCATTGCTTGGATTGGAATCGCCATTTCACACTATCGTTTCCGTCGGGCATTTGTTGCACAAGGACGTGATATTAAGAAGTTACGTTATCATGCAAAGTGGTTCCCAGTCGGACCAATTTTGGCCTTAGTATTGTCAATTGTCGTCGTTGTTGGTCAAGATTTGGCATCATTCCAAGGGTCAATTTCACACTGGAATTGGTCCGGTATTATCACGACGTATATGTCAGTACCATTGTTCTTGGCACTTTACTTTGGTTACAAATTCAAGCACAAGACAAAGTTGCGTAAGCTAACTGAGGTGGATTTGGATACAGATGCACGTCAATCATAAATAAGTGAGTTCTAAACCGCCTGGCACATTTCAAATCATGCCGGGCGGTTTTTCTTTGTCTAATTGATGTCTATTATATGCAACATGATTCGAACAAAAAATGTGTACAAAAAAAGTGAAAAATAGTACAATAAATGACAGTTAGGTAGATACACTATCAACACAAAACGAAGGAGATTTTTCAGATCATGAAGAAGACCAAGATTGTTTCAACGCTTGGACCAGCTAGTTCTGACGTCGAGACTATTACGAAGTTAATCGAGTCAGGTGCCAACGTTGTACGTTTCAACTTCTCACACGGAGACCACGAGGAACACTTGGGTCGTATGAACGCTGTGCGCGAAGCCGAGAAGATTTCAGGTAAGACTGTAGGATTCTTGTTGGACACTAAGGGTGCTGAAATCCGTACGACTGTTCAAGAGCCAGGTAAGATTGAGTTCAACATCGGTGATGTTGTTCGCATCTCAATGGATTCATCTCTTGAAGGTACTAAGGAAAAGGTTGCCGTAACTTACCCAGGTTTGTTCGACGATGTTAAGGTTGGCGGACACGTGTTGTTCGACGACGGTAAGATTGACATGTTGATCACTGAAAAGGACGAAGCTAACCGCGAATTGGTTACTGAAGTTCAAAACCACGGTTTGTTGGGATCACGTAAGGGTGTTAACGCACCTGGTGTTTCAATCAACTTGCCAGGTATCACTGAAAAGGATGCCGATGACATCCGCTTTGGTTTGGAACAAGGTATCCAATACATCGCCGCTTCATTCGTACGTAAGCCTTCAGACGTTGAAGACATCCGTGCTTTGTTGGTAGAAGCTGGTAAGGAAGATGTTATGATCTTCCCTAAGATCGAATCTCAAGAAGGTATCGACAACTTTGCCGAAATCTTGAAGGTTTCTGATGGTTTGATGATTGCTCGTGGAGACATGGGTGTTGAAATTCCAGCAGAAAACGTGCCTTTGGTACAAAAGGACTTGATCCGCATGATGAACGCTGCTGGTAAGCCAGTTATTACGGCTACTGACATGTTGGATTCAATGCAAGAAAACCCACGTCCTACACGTGCCGAAGCTTCTGACGTTGCCAACGCCGTATTTGACGGAACTGACGCTACGATGTTGTCAGGTGAGTCAGCTAACGGTGCATACCCAGTTGCTGCTGTTGCTACGATGGCCCGTATCGATGAAAAGGCAGAAACTGCTTTGGCATTGAACGGTCGTCACGTAAACAACTTTGACGCTACTGACGTTACTGAATCAGTTGCCGCTGCTGTTGCTACGGCTGCAGCAAACTTGAACGTTAAGGCTATCGTTGCCGCAACGACTTCAGGTTACACTGCAAAGATGATTTCAAAGTACCGTCCTAACGCCGACATCTTGGCATTGACTTTCGACGAGCGTGTACAACGTTCATTGACGGTTTACTGGGGTGTACAACCAGTTATCTCAGAAGCAGTGGACAACACTGATGCTTTGATTGACTTGGCTAAGAAGGAAGTTGTTGCTGCAGGTTTGGCAGAAAAGGGTGATACTATCATCGTTACTGCAGGTATTCCTGTAACGACTTCAGGTACGACTAACTTGATGACGATCGTTACGGTCGACTAATTAGTTAGTTGTTAATTAAGAACGAGAGATACTTGTTATCTCCCGTTCTTTTTTTATGTTATTCTTTAGGTAATACTAATACGAATTGATGAGGAAAAGCTGATGAGTTGGCAAGAAGTAATCGTCGAGACCCAAAGTGAAGCGGT
>NZ_KQ970397.1:67488-72233 GCF_001579105.1 Weissella sp. DD23
ATTAATGATGTGCAAATGCGCGTTAATCAATTAGCTGATTTCGGATTAGACGCAACGCCAGGTACTGTGACGACAACTGCTGTTAAGGACGCTGACTGGGCGACGGAATGGCAAAAGTATTACCACCCAGTTCGAGTTACACGTCATTTGACAGTTGTACCAAAGTGGGAAGAGTATGTCCCAGCACAAAATGATGAACAAGTCATCGTACTCGATCCAGGCATGGCTTTCGGTACAGGTACTCACCCAACGACGCGTTTGATGATGCAAGCGCTTGAAATTGTGATTCGTGGCGAGGAACGTTTGTTGGATGTCGGTACTGGTTCAGGCGTCCTTGGTATTGCAGCTAAGTTGTTGGGTGCTAGCTCAGTGCTTGGCACGGATATTGATGAAGTTGCTGTTCGTTCAGCTCAAGGTAACTTGGACTTGAATCCTATTGCATCAGATATCAAGGTGATGGCGAGTGACCTATTGCAGGATGTGCCAGCCCAAGAGTTTGATATCGTGGTTGCTAATATGTTGGCAGAGGTGCTAGTGCCATTGATTCCACAAGTTGAATCTGTTTTGCGGCCAGGTGGTAAATTCTTGTTATCAGGTATCTACCAAGATAAGGCGGATGTCATCGTTGCCAAGTTAGAGGCCTCGGGTTATGTCGTGGACGAGAAAATGAAGCTGGGTGAGTGGTACGGTTTGATTGCGCACCGGGCGAGTGAGGATGAAAAGTAATGCAACGTTATTTTTTGACGGAAACGCCAGAGACTGACGAGTTTGATTTGCCGGCTGACATTGCGCATCATTTGATGACGGTCTTACGTGGCAAAGTTGGCACGATGGCAGAGTTTGTTTACCCCGATCGTGAAACGATGGTCGTTGCCAAGGTTAGTGAGATTGGTGATGATGTGACACGCATGACGGTGGTGGAACGAGTTGAAGCTAATGTCGAACTGCCTGTGCAAGCAACTTTGATTTTAGGACTGGCCAAGGGCGATAAGCCGGAGCTTGTGGTGCAGAAAGCGACTGAATTAGGGGTTCATCACATTATCTTTGTTGAAACCGATTGGTCGGTCGTGCATTGGGGAATGAAAGCAGATAAAAAAATTGCGCGTCTTGCCAAGATTGCACAAGGCGCTGCTGAACAATCCCACCGATTGACTGTGCCGGATGTTCAGTATTTGCCAAATTTGCAAGCGCTGACGCTACCAGAAGCAATGATTAAAATTGTAGCTTGGGAAGAAAGCGCAAAGCAAGGTGAAGCAGCGATGCTTGCCCAACAGTTTGCCCAGTTGCGTTCAGGTGATGAAGTCGCCTTTTTGGTTGGACCTGAAGGTGGCTTAAAGGAAGCTGAGTTAGAATTACTAACGGAAAAGTTTGGGTTCGTGGCGGCAGGACTTGGCCCACGCATTTTACGCGCTGAAACAGCGCCACTTTATGCGCTTAGTGCCTTGAGTTTTGCGCTCGAGCTAGAACGTTAGGAAAGATTAGTGTGGTAACACAAAAGAGGTAAGGAACATGAAGCGATTAAAGGAAGCGTTTGATTGGCGTTTTTGGGTTTGGGTGCCAATTCTGGCACTCTTAGTACCTTTCGTTATTAATAAAACGGCGTTGAGCGTTAATTTTAAAATTGTCTTTTCATTATTTATTGTGAATATGATTTTTAGTATTATCGCAGGTGCATTCTTACGGAAACATGGTGCATTTTGGTATTTGCTATTTATTTGGCCTATTTTTTTCTTGGCTTCAATTTGGTTAGGGCTAAATTCACATATGTACGGTTATTACCTAGCCGCACTGTACTTCGTCATTGAGTTGTTTGCGTTTACGCGTGGGCAAGAGGAAGAGGTTGATGTGGAGAATCAAATCCCAGTGGATGGTGGTTTCCGCGAAATATAATGCCATCGCGATTGACGTGTCATGAGGCTTTACGGCTTAAGAGGTTAGAACAGAGTGATCTGTTCTAACCTCTTTTTTTGCGAACCGGTGTCCCCACCTCCCACCACGTACCACCATTCACCACTGGCTTATCGTTAACTTAAAAGACTGGTATATCAAGCTTTGTCGCCTGAAAAGTTAAAGAATTCTTCAAATTCTAAAGTTCTTCGAAAACTTGTAAAGTGACTGTTAAAAAGGGTGCTCCAGGCCGGTATATCAACATTTCTGTCTCTAAAATCAAGCTATATCCCTGTGGTGACGTGTGGGGGTAGGTGGTGAGATGTGGGAGATTGTGGTAAATTAAATGTATTGAATTGTCGACTTTTCTTAACATTCGCAACCGGTAGACCTGGTTGATTAAATTGAAAGGGGGTAACGCCGATGTTCATGGGTACATACCAGCACACGCTGGATACGAAGAACCGGTTGATTATCCCTGCAAAATTTCGCAATCAATTAGGTGACGCCTTTGTTATCACACGTTGGATGGATCATTCACTGCGTGCTTATACAATGAGCGGTTGGCAAGATTTTTCTGCCAAGATTAATGCTTTGCCGGAAACTAATGCCAAGGCACGCCAATTTAAGCGATTTGTTTTTGGTGGCGCATTGGAAGTCGAATTTGACAAGCAAGGTCGTGTGAATTTGTCACAGACTTTGCGTGAATATGCCAACATCGATAAGGATGTGACGGTGTTTGGCCTTGGTGATGATACTTTTGAGTTGTGGAGTGCTGAAAAGTGGCAAGCCTACGAAGAAGAAACAGCTGAGAACTTTGATGATATTGCCGATGGTTTGGAAGATCTCGGTTTCTAAAAAAATAAAACAAACTGGGTTATGCCGGTTAACTAAGATGAAAGGTCAAACGGTTTAAGCCATGACGGAATTTAATCACGTGACAGTCTTGCTTAATGAAGCAATCGATAATTTAAATGTTAAGCCAGATGGTGTCTATGTGGATGCAACCTTAGGTGGCGGTGGCCACTCACAATTGTTGGCTAGCCGTTTGACAACGGGTAAGCTCTGGTCGTTTGATCAAGATATTACAGCAATCAATTACAACACGGAGCACCTGGCAGCTGAGCTTGCGGCTGGTAAGGTCGCCTTTATTCAAAATAATTTCCGTAATTTAAAAGCTGCTTTGGCTGAAGTTGGGGTGACTGAAATTGATGGGATTGTTTATGATCTCGGCGTGTCATCACCACAGTTTGATGATGGGCAACGTGGTTTCTCATACAACTATGACGCGCCACTTGACATGCGTATGGATCAATCCCAAGAGTTGAACGCCCGGACGGTTGTTAACGAGTGGGATTTCCACGATTTGCTTCGAATCTTGTCACGTTACGGTGAGGAAAAGTTTGCCAAGCAAATTGCACGCGCTATCGAACGGCAGCGTGCGATTAAGCCAATTGAAACAACTTTTGAACTGGTGGAAGTGATTAAGTCAGCTATTCCGGCGGCTGCTCGACGTACGGGTGGACACCCAGCTAAGCGATCATTTCAAGCGATTCGCATCGCAGTTAATGATGAACTTGGGGTGGTAGAAGAATCGTTAGCCCAAGCGCTTGATATGTTAAAAGTTGGGGGACGAATTTCAGTTATTACGTTCCACTCGTTGGAAGATCGTCTGGTAAAGACAATGTTTAAAGAAAAGACGGCGTTACCGGAAGTACCAGCGGGGCTGCCAATCATTCCAGATGAGATGCAACCTGATTTTAAATTGGTGTCACGTAAGCCAATTTTGCCATCTGAAGAAGAGATGGCGGAAAATCACCGGGCACATTCTGCCAAGTTACGTGTTATTGAAAGACTACGTTAATGAAAACTTTTCTTAACTAAATAAGAACGTGTAAGGAAGGATCTGAAAGTCATGGATGCAATGCCAAAGTACGCTGGCAATACAGCGCCAAAAAAAGTTAATCAGCCGCAACGCCGGGTTAAGACTAAGACGGTGCGTCGCCCTTATGAGAAGCCCGTTTGGAACGCAATGGATTTGACGATGGCTGCTGCCGCGGTTGTAACGGTTGCATTTATGGCATTTTTGGTCATGTTCATGGCAAGTAAGGGTGCTTCAGCTAATAAGCAACTTCAGTCAACAACGACGCAGCTCGAGCAATTACGTGACAAAAATAACGATTTGAAGCAAGAAGTTAGCAGCTTATCTAGTCCAGATCGTTTGGGTCAAGTTGCTGAAAAGCATGGCTTGAGTTTACAGAATCAAAACATAAGGAACGTGAAGTAGCATGGTAAAGAAACAACGGATGCCAAAACGTAACCAATCGGATAAATATAGTCGCAACTCCGGGCGCATTTTGCTCGGGTCGATGATACTGGTATTGGTTGTGTTGGGGGTCCGTTTTTCTTATGTTGCCGTTGCCAAAGAGGTAAAGGGACATAAGTTGGACAAGGCCGCTCAACTCATTTATCAGAGTCAAAACGAGGTGCAAGCCAAGCGTGGTGAAATCTTTGATTCGGTTGGAAATGTTTTGGCTGAAAATTCATCAACCTACACGGCCGCGGCCGTGTTAGATAAAACACAAAATGATGCGGACGGTAAGCCTGCTTACGTAAAGCCAAGCCAGGATAAAAAGGTTGCGAAGCAATTGGCTGGCGTTTTAGGTGGTAAACCGGCGGAATATCAAAAAGTGTTAGCAAATGCCCGTAAGCAAGATTTGAATCAAGTTCAGTTTGGTCAACACGGGTTAAAAATGGATGTGACGACGTACAAGAAGGTTAAGGCCTTGAAAATCCCGGGGATTATTTTTACACCAGGGACGTCACGTTTTTATCCTAATGGTAAATTCGCTTCGGAT
>NZ_KQ970397.1:72390-83068 GCF_001579105.1 Weissella sp. DD23
GGAATGACCAGCGAAAAAGTGAACGATAAGACGGGTAAGCAGACGTTAACAGGGATGATGGGATTGGAACAGGCTTATAACAAGCAATTGACTGGAAAAAATGGTGTCAAAACCACCAGCGTCGATGACGGAGATCTGGCTGTTTCAAAACATAATCAACCGGCCGAAAACGGTTATGACATCTATACGACGTTGAATACGAAGTTGCAAACGACGTTGGAAAAGAAAATGGACGCGTTGGATGACGATATGAAACCTAAGTCGGCAATCGCTGTTGTGATGGATACGAAGACGGGAAATATCGTAGCGACAACGCAACGACCAACGTTTAATGCCACGACACGCAAAGGGGTCGGTACGTATTGGAATAACGAGTTGGCATCAACGACATTTGAGCCGGGTTCCGTTATGAAAGGGATTACGTTGGCGGCTGCCATTGATACAGACAATTGGAATGGCGATGCAACTTACCAATCCGGTACATTAAAAATCGGCGACCGGGCGGTTACTGATTGGAACAATGGTGAGGGTTGGGGTGAAATTACGTATGCCCGTGGTATTGCAGAATCCTCAAACGTCGCGATGGCGCTGACGGAGCAAAAGATGGGGGCGGATACATGGGAAAAGTATATTCACCGTTTCCGCTTTTTGAAGTCAACTGACTCTGGTTTAAATGGCGAAGCTGCTGGAACAATGCAATTTAAGTATCCAATCGAGCAAGCTAATACTGCCTTCGGACAAGCAATTTCAATTACACCATTGCAGATGATGCAGGCTTACTCTGCCATTGCTGGTAACGGTGAAGAATTGAAACCGCATGTTGTTGAGAAAATTGTTGACCCAAATACCAAAAAAGTGGTTTATCAAGCCAAGCGTGAAGTTGTTGCTAAGCCAATTAAGGCATCAACAGCTAAAGCGACCCGTGAACAATTAGAGGATGTTATTTATTCCGAGTACGGTCTCGGTAAGATGTATGCTATCCCAGGGGTTAAAACAACTGGTAAGTCTGGTACGGCACAAGTTGCCACAGCAACTGGTTATTCAGCACCGGGGGACAATACGCACGAGATTCATTCCTGGATGGGAATGGCGCCTGCTAAGAACCCACGTTACTTGATGTATGTGGTCACGAAAGAGCCACAACGAAACACTGCGAATATTGCAACTGATATGTCTGACGTGTTCGTCAGCGTGATGCAACAAGCCTTGCAAATGTCAGAAGATGATAATAAGGTGGTTGTTAGTGCGGATCAAGAGGTGAAAATTCCAACGGTTGTCGGTGGTTCAACTGCCGAAGCAAAACGTGAAGTGACCGCCGCTAATTTGACCCCAATTGTCATGGGCGATGGCAAAACGGTTAAATCACAAAGCCCAATTGGCGGGCAGAAGTCACTGGTTGGCCAACGGGTATTCTTAAATACGGGTCATGATATTGCTGTGCCAGATATGGGTGGCTGGGCAAAGAGTGATGTGTTAGCGTGGGCTAAGTTAGCGGACATTAATGTTGTCATCAAGGGCGACGGCTTCGTTAGCACGCAATCGATTTTGCCTGATACCAAGTTAGCGGATGGGTATCACGACATTACAGTTGAATTTAAGGAACCCAAAACAAATTAGAGATTAATGATTGAGAGGAGACGTCGAGATGACGACTTTGTTACTAGGCTTATTAGTGGGTCTAATTGCAACGGTGCTAGTAGTGCCCCGTTTGCGAGATTGGTTTAAGAAGATTAAGGTGCAACAGCTGGTGATGCGTACAGGAGGAAATGGTCCTGATCACGCGGCCAAAGCCGGTACACCCACGATGGGTGGGGCTGGGTTTATCCCGGTTGTTGTGTTGGGATTCGTGATTCTCGCATTAGCAACTGGTCACGCAGCGCCAACTGGTTGGGCAACGCTAATTGCCATTATTGTGTTTGCTTTGGTCGGTGGTTTTGATGACAGTATCAAAATCTTCAATCACCGTGATGAAGGTTTCCGTTTCTTGCCAAAACTGACAGCACAAATCGTTGCTGCTTTACTAGCAATGTTGGTGCTTTACTTGGGTAAATTTGATTTTGTGCTTGCCTTGCCATTTGGTTTGGGTGAAATCAATAGTGTCGTGGTCTATGCCTTGTTTACTATTTTTTGGCTTGTTGGGTGGTCTAATGCGACAAATCTGACAGACGGGTTAGATGGTTTAGCATCTGGAACGGCCATTATTGCTTATGTCGCTTATCTAATTATCGCCTTGATGCAAGGTGATATGAGTATGGTTTTGTTAGACGCCTTGATGATTGGTGCTTTGTTGGGCTTCTTGGTCTTTAACCATTACCCAGCAACAATCTTCATGGGGGATACGGGTTCCCTAGCGTTGGGGGCTGGACTGGCAATGAACGCATTAGTCCTTCACCGAGAATGGTCATTGATTTTGATTGGCTTTGTCTTTATGGTTGAGACGTTAACCGTTATGATTCAAGTAACGAGTTATCACTTTTTCAAGAAGCGTGTCTTCTTGATGACGCCGATTCACCACAGCTTCGAAAAGGGTGGCTTGACGGGTAACACTGATAAGCCTTGGAATGAATGGCAAGTGGACTCGTTCTTCTGGGCAGTGGGCTTGATTGTTGCCATTCTATACTTTATCTTGTTTAAGTAAATAACTATTTAATTAAAGCGGAAACGCTGACATATCGCATTTTGTTAACAGCAAAATGCACTGCGGGCTTGCCCGTGTACATATTTTATATAAGGGGATCTGATCATGAATAAGCATGTTTTGGTAATTGGCTTTGCACGTTCTGGAGCAGCCGTTGCGTCGTTGTTATTAAACGAAGGTGCGCAAGTGACGGTTTCAGAACCAAAGATGGATGTGACAAACGAGGACGTTGTGGCGCTACAAGCGCGTGGGGCGACGTTTACAACGGAACAAACAACGGCATTGTTAACTGGTGTTGACTTAGTTGTTAAAAATCCAGGTATTCCATACACGATTCCAGTTCTGGTGGCAGCCAAAGATGCAGGGATTCCAATTGTGGTTGAAGTTGCTGTGGCACAAAAGTACATTCGTGGTGAATGGATTGCCTTAACCGGTTCGAATGGTAAAACAACGACGACCGAGATGATTGCAGCTGTATTGCGTACGCAAGCAACGTCTGATCATCAAATTGTTGTTGCTGGTAATATTGGGACACCGGTAAGTGAAGTGGCACCTAGTTTACGTGACACAGATACTTTGGTCACTGAATTATCATCATTCCAATTGATGGGGATGCCTGAAGCCAAGCCTAATATTGCGATTATTACGAATATTTTTGCATCGCATTTGGATTACCACGGCTCACGTGAAAATTACGTTGCTGCTAAAATGGGCATTACCAAAAATCAAACGGCGGATGACTATTTAGTGATTAATTACGATCGCGCTGAGTGGCGTGAATTAGCGCAGCAAACCGCTGCAACTGTTGTACCAGTCTCAAGATTGGATAACAGTGAAGATGGCGCCTACGAGCATGATGGTCAGTTATACTATCAAGGCGAGTTGGTCATGGCTGCAGCTGAGCTTGGCGTGCCGGGTGATCATAACGTAGAAAATGCACTGGTAGCAATCGCAGTCGGTAAGTTGCGTCATGTGCCAACTAACGATATTGCTGAGGCGTTGCGACGCTTCACGGGGGTTGAACACCGTTTGCAGTTTGTTGGTACGTTTGACGGACGCCAAGTATATAATGATTCTAAGGCGACAGATATTGAAGCAACTGAAATGGCTTTGTCTGGTTTTACAGCACCTGTTGTGTTGCTAGCGGGTGGTTTAGACCGTGGCGATGATCAGATGCGTTTACTACAAGCGATGAAGGCGCACGTCAAGGCATTGATTGTCTTTGGTCAAACAGCAGACAAGGTTGCGGCAGTCGGTGAGGCGTTGGCGATTCCTGTCGTACACGCAACGGATGCCCCAGCGGCGGTTGCGCCAGCCTTTGAACTCAGTGAACCTGGTGATATCGTCTTGCTATCGCCAGCTGCGGCTTCATGGGATCAATTCCCAAACTTTGAAACCCGTGGTGATTTATTTGTAGCGGCTGTCCAAGCACACGCTACGAAAGATTAATAAAGAGGAATTAACAATTATGCGTATTGTTGTATCTGGTGGTGGTACTGGTGGACACATCTATCCGGCCTTGGCCACTGTTAAGCAATTAAAAAAGCAAGATCCAAGTACTGAGGTACTCTACATTGGTGGCGAACGTGGGTTAGAGAAGACTATCGTACCTGATGCAGGTTTTGACTTTAAGGCGTTGGCCGTTCAGGGATTTAAGCGGTCACTGTCAGTGGATAATTTTAAAACGATTTACCTGTTCTTAAGCGCGACACGTAAGGCTAAGCAGATGCTACTGGACTTTAAGCCAGACGTCGTTGTTGGCACGGGCGGATACGTATCAGGGCCGGTGTTGTACGCGGCTCAGCAACTACAGATTCCAACGGTCATTCACGAACAAAATTCAGTTGTTGGTGTCACTAATAAGTTCTTGGCACGTAAAGTGACCAAGGTGGGAGTTGCCTTTCCGGCAGCTATTCCAGCGTTTAAGCCCGGATTGGCAACGGTGGTTGGTAATCCCCGCGCCCAAGAAGTCGTCGATGGTGAAGGCAGCTTCAATTGGGCCGACTTGAACCTATCAGCAACCGTGCCAACGGTATTGATTTTTGGTGGGTCGCAAGGTGCGCTGAAGCTGAACAAAGCCATGGTGGCAGCCTTACCGAAGTTCGCTGATCGGTCCTACCAAGTTATTTTTGTAACTGGTGGCAAGCGCTTTGATGAAGTGCAAGCGGACATGCAAGCAGCTGGCGTGACTGCGGCTGCGAACGTTGCGGTGGTGCCTTATATTGGGAACATGCCACAGTTGATGCCAGCGGTTGATTTGGTTGTTGGCCGGGCTGGTGCGACTAGTCTAGCTGAACAAACGGCATTGGGTAAGCCAATGATTTTGATTCCAAGTCCGTACGTTACGAATGATCACCAAACTAAGAACGCGCGTAGCTTGGTTGAAGCTGGTGCAGCGGAAATGATTACCGAAGAATCGCTAACGGGTACGACGTTGTTTGGCACAATTGATCAATTGATGACGAATCAAGGTGAACGTCAAGCGATGGCGACAGCAGCGACAACGTTGGGTGTCCCAGATGCAGCTGACCAATTTATCAAGTTGATTAAGTCAGTTATTAAAAACTAATGTAGCTGAAAATGCCAGGGTGTTACGTGATGAAAGGAGGTAATGATGGCCGATAAAACTACTCAAAATGATAAGTCTTCGTCAGATATTCAAGCACATTTGGATGCGTTGCTATCCGAGGAGGATTGGTCATCGTTACCAACACGACGCACTGGTAAAAGTGGTGCCGACGAAGTTGCCGAAGCCACTAATTTTTCGGCAAATGGTTATGATGACGATGATGTTGAGGCGAACTTATTGCGGGCTAAGCCACGATTCGATCCATCGGCACGGCGATTATATCAACACGAACGAAGTACATTAAAATCACTTGCTGTTCTGGGCGTCGCGGCGGCATTCTTAGGCTACTTTATCTCGCCTTTTGGTCAGATTCAGAAGTTCAATGTTGTCGGCACCCAAGATTTGTCTGACAAGGCGGTCTTAAAGGCGGCTGGATTGCAACTTGGGCAACCGCTGTTTTCGACCGTACATCAAAGTGCTTATTTTAATAAATTAGCGCAGAAAAATGATCCACAGGTTGCTAATTTAAAGTTGCGATTGGTTGGGACAAATACGGTTGAAGTGAAAGTTAAAGAAATTGTCCAGGTTGGCTACGTGAAGGCAGGCAGTCGTTATTACCCAATTTTGGCAAACGGAACCATGCTTAAGCACGGTTCGGCCTCGCACCCAGTCGGGGGGCTGCCATTGTATGACGGCTTTACGTCAGGTAAACAACTAAAGCTGACGTTGTCTGAATTCGGTAAGTTATCAACGCCACTTCGTCATGCGGTCTCGGAGATTGTTTGGTCACCAGATGCCCAGAATGCACAACGCCTGAAGTTGTACATGAATGACGGTAATCAGGTCTTAATTAGTGCTGATGATTTATCGAAAAAATTGCGGTACTATCCAGGCATGGTTGCGCAATTAGACAAACCAGGTCAGGCTGACCTACAAGTGGGGGCGTATTTCACGCCGTATCAGTAAGAAAACCTGCTTGAAAGTATGGAAGAAACACCTGAAAGTATGGTATTATTTTTAAAGAATTGTTTATCCCGGTAGCAATTAGCCTAAGATTTTTGATTTCAGTCAAAAATGTTGCGCAAAGGGCGACCGGATAGAGCGGAATTGGTCACGTCGGGCGCTATTTAGCCCCAACGTGACCAGTCTACTTTATTTATTTAAACAACATCGTTTGGCAGTCAAAGGAGGAATTAAGATGGCCAACCATGGTTTGATTGTTGGTCTCGATGTCGGGACGAGCACCATTAAAGTGTTAGCTGCAGATGTTCGAGACCAACAAGCTAATATCGTTGCAGTTGGTCGTTCAGTTGCTCATGGCGTAAAGCGCGGTATCGTTGTTGATATTGATGCGACTGCTAACGACATTCGACAAGCAATTGCACAGGTAAATGAGCAGACTGACGTCCCTGTGACAGAAGTTGTTGCGAGTTTGCCGGCAAATAACATTCAAATTCAACATGTCAGTGGCATGGTAACAGTTAAAGATAGTCAGCATATTTCATATGCTGATGTTGCTGCGGCTGTGAAACAGGCAATTAAAATTCAATTACCGGCTGATCGAGAAGTTGTGGAGCTGTTGCCAACGGAGTTCATCGTTGATGACTTTGATGGCATTCAAGATCCTAACGATATGGTCGGGATGCGTTTGGAAATGAAGGGGGTCGCCTATACAGCTCCCCGGAACATCCTGACGAATTTGCGGATGGCAATTGCCAAGGCTGGGTTGCAGCTACGTGATTTTGTGTTAGCGCCACTTGCATATAGCAAGACGGTACTAGCAGAGGGCCAACAAGAATTTGGGACGATTCTAATGGACATGGGTGCTGGTCAAACAACAGCAACCGTTGTCCATGACAATCAGCTGAAGTTTTTGACTACCTTCCCAGCGGGAAGCGAGAATATTTCTCGCGATATTAGCGCTGTATTGGAAATTGGCTTACACGATGCAGACATGTTGAAGTTGGATGCTGGTTTGGCATTGTCAGAAATGGCAAATGCAGATAACAAACTGGTTATTCAAAAAGTTGGGGCTGAGACGCCTGAACAAGTATCTGAATTAATGGTTGCACAAATTATCGAGGCACGCTTGATGCAAATTCTGGATAAGCTTGGTGAAAAGCTAAACTTAGTTGGCGCATTTGATTTGCCTGGTGGCGTTGTGGTAACCGGTGGGGGTGCCGCATTGCGAGGTGCACCAGAGGCTGTTAAGGCAGCTTATCAGGTTCAGGTAAAGTCATTTGTACCAAGTGATATTGGCTTGCGTCATCCTGGCTATGCAGGGGCATGGGCAATCGTGCACTATGCGGCGCAACAAACACCGGTACAATTGATTGTGAAGGAAGCTTTGTATGATTTGCCATTGACGGTGTTAGGTCAACCAACCCTTGGGCGTCAGGTTATGTCAACGCCGGTACAACCTGAGCCACGGCAAGCGATGCAAGCAGTTCAACCACAAACGGCAGAACCAGTTGATGCATCAGAATACGAGCAAACGTCAGTAGAAAACGATGAAAGTCCAAAGAAGCAAAATCCAATTCGGAATTTCTTCAAGGAATTTTTCGACTAATTATAAAAGAAATACAGAGTAGAAAAAGGAGCTCGTTATGGATTTCCAAATGGATATGAACCAAGAGTACGGCGCAACGATTAAGGTCATCGGTGTCGGTGGCGGTGGTGGAAACGCCGTTAACCAAATGGTGAGCGATGGTGTTGAAGGTGTTGAATTCATCGTTGCAAACACTGATGCCCAAGCACTTGAGCGTTCAGCAGCTGAAAATAAAATTCAAATCGGAACAAAGGCAACTCGTGGACTTGGTGCTGGTGCCCGTCCAGAAGTTGGTGAAGCGGCCGCAAAGGAAAGTGAACAAGAACTTGCCGAAGCGCTTGCTGGTGCAGACATGGTCTTTGTTACGGCAGGAATGGGCGGTGGTACTGGTACCGGTGCTGCGCCAGTTATTGCTAAGATTGCGAAGGACTCAGGTGCTTTGACGATTGGTGTTGTAACACGTCCATTCTCATTTGAAGGTCCAAAGCGTGGCAAGTCAGCCGCTGAAGGATTAGCAAAGTTGAAGGAAAACGTTGATACGTTGATCGTGATTGCTAACAACAACTTGCTTCAAATCGTCGATAAGAAGGCGCCAATTATGGAAGCCTTTAAGATGGTCGATGATGTGTTGTTGCAAGGTGTGTCTGGTATCTCAGATTTGATTACCAAGCCTGGTATCATCAACTTGGACTTTGCTGATGTGAAGACTGCCATGGCTGGTCAAGGAACTGCTTTGATGGGTATTGGTTCAGCATCTGGTGAAAACCGTGCCGCTGAGGCGACGCGTAAGGCCATTGCTTCACCTTTGTTGGAAGCTAAGATTGAGGGCGCAACGAATGTCTTGCTTTCTGTTAAGGGTGGCGCAGACATGTCTTTGTTCGAAGCGCAAGAAGCTTCAGAAACGATTGCTCAAGCTGCCGGAACCGATGTTGACATCATCTTTGGAACAACGATTGACATGGAAATGGAGGGGGATTTGGTTGTGACAGTCATTGCGACTGGTATCGATCGTCCAGCAACGCCACGTCCTGAAATTAATCTTGGTACGGTGAATACAGCGAGCCCTTTTGAAGCAGTGACGGAACAACCAGTGCAACAACCGGTCCAGCCACAACAAACGGCACCTGTACAACCACAACAACCAGTTAACACAGATCCGTTTGCGGATTGGAATGTTAAGCCAGAACAGCCTGTACAACAACAACCAGCGCAACAACAAGCTGCACCTGTTGAACCTGTACAACCTCAAGCAGCCCCAGAGCAAACGGCAGCAGAAGAGGAAATCGAGCGTCCTGCTTACTTTAACTGGATGAAGCGCGGCGATAAGTAAGGAGACTGACAATGGCATTTAAGTTCAAGGAATTCTTCGGGGTAGATAACTACTACGAAGAAGAGGTACCTGAAGAGCAATATGCTGAGGACACTGCACAAGGGTCTGCTGCACCAACAGCGACTTCAAATGCGACCCGTCCGACTGCTGCCCGTCGTCCTAATGTTTTGAAGATGGATGGCTCACGAAGCGAAACGTCAAAAATCGCATTGTACGAGCCACGCACATATGCAGATGCCCAAACGATTGCCACACAATTGTTGGCGGGCGAAGCGGTGATTGTTAACCTTGGATCGATTGACGAGAATACTGGTAAGCGTGTGCTGGACTACCTTGGTGGAACGGCATTTGCGGTTGATGGTATTATCGAACGTGTTGGTGAGCGCATTTTCCTGGCAACCCCACATAATTTCGAAATCTCTGGTACCATCTCACAAAACTTAGGACAACAGTTCAATTAATAGGTGATAATATGGTTGCAATCTTTTTACTTTTGAGTCTGATTCTACGAGCCTTGGAATTTGTGATTCTTATCTGGGTCTTGATGTCTTGGTTGCCAGGTGCACAACAATCTGCGCTGGGTCAATTTTTGGGCATGATTGCCGGATTTATTTTAGATCCACTACGTCGTTTTATTCCACGCACGGGATTTATTGATTTCACACCTTTGGCCGGGTTATTGCTTTTGCAAGCAGCTCAAGTTGGATTGCAAGCAATTGCACGAATGATATAAAAGAAGAAACGATATGGCAGATAATGTAGCACAGCATTTCCGCCCGAGTGAAGCCGCGTTTCTTGATGTAGCGCAAGGCTTAATTCGTCAGGCTCTGGATGAGTATCGTCCAGTCCTGACGAATTTTTTAAACCCGAGGCAGAGATATATTATTGAGACGCTAGTTAACCAGCACGACGACTTAAAATGGCAACATGAAGGTGGTTATGCTGATGCCGAAAGCGCTCGAACAGTTATCGCGCCTGCGTATTATGATATTCAGCAAAGTGATTTTGAACTTGCCGTGATTGCAATTAATTATCCACAAAAGTTTGCTGAATTACATCACAGTACCATTTTGGGCACGTTGATGAATAATGGCATTACACGTGACAGTATCGGTGATATTATTAGTGGTGAAGAGGGAACGTGGCACTTTTTGACGACGGTGCCAATGGCGACCTACATTCAAACCACTATGGATCATATCGGTAAGACAAAAGTACGTTTTGAGACGGCCTCATTGACAGATATTAGTGCTCCAATCGAAGAATGGACTGAAATTGACACAACGGTTTCGTCCTTACGACTAGATACACTGGTAGCTAATGGGTATAATGTCTCTAGGACGCATGCAAAAGAGTTGGTTGAACGTGGTCAAGTTCGTGTAAACTGGACTGACGTGGACCGTCCAGACTTTGTCCTAGCGGTAAATGATTTGGTTTCCGTCCGCCACTTTGGTCGACTGAAATTAGTTGCCGAGAATGGCATGACAAAAAAAGATAAATGGCGAGTGTCACTCGCTGTGATGAAGAAATAGATTGGAGAAAGCACATGGCATTGACCCCACAAGAGATTCACGCGAAGGAATTCACAACAAA
>NZ_KQ970397.1:83429-86063 GCF_001579105.1 Weissella sp. DD23
TCACAACAAAAAGTAACAAATGGTACGATAAGGCCGAAGTTTCAGAATTTTTGGACCGTATCGTAACTGATTACGATGGTATGATGCAAGAGAATCAAACGTTGAAGACGCAATTGGCTGAAGCAGATGCAAACGCTAAGCAAGTTGAAGAGATGAAGCAATCTGTTAATTCATCAATTTTGATTGCGCAAGAAGCCGCTGATCGTTTGAAGAAGCAAACAGAGGCTGAAGCTGAAGCAACGTTGCAACAAGCTCAAGCTGAAGCACAAAAGATTGTTATGGAAGCTAACGCGAAGGCCAATGCTTTGTTGACTGAGTCACAAGCTAAGAACGAAAAGTTGGTTGCTGAAAAGGATGCTTTGGACAAGGACATGGGTGCCTTTAAGGCCAAGATTGAAGGTCTATTGCAGGCACAAATGGATTTGGTTAAGACTGATGATTGGGCTGCGTTCCAAAAGCCAGCCGCTAACCAAGTGCCATCAGCATCATCTGCACCGGTTGCACCAACATCAGCAGCCGCTGAAAGTTCAGAAGTAGAAACGGTTGTTATCTTCCCTGAATCAGCAGAAAGCAACGGAAACTTCTTGAATAAGGACTAATTTTTCGTTATCATGTAAACATGGTTTCTTGACCAAACGGTAAGGTGTATTCCAAACAGCGACCTAGAATTAACCCGGTGAGAGTCTAGGATGGTGACGCACTTTGCTTATCAGCAAGAAAGTTTTTTAATCAAATACACAGAAGAGGCGGCAGTTTGCCGTGAATTCGGGTGGTACCACGTTGACATGACGTCCCGCATTGGCTAGTGATAGCCGGTGCGGGATTTTTTAGTTTCAGGGTAAGCCGCATGTCAACGCGGTAGCACTTGGATTGAACAGAAAGGATTGCGCTTTTATGAAGATGAAGCAAACCTTGAACCTAGGAAAGACGAAGTTCCCAATGCGTGGTAACCTACCACAAACTGAGCTACAACGTGAAAACATCTGGTTCGAGAATAAGGTCTATGAGCAACGTCAAAAGATGAACGAAGGTAAGCCATCATTTATGCTTCACGATGGCCCTCCATATGCTAACGGAAACATTCACATCGGACACGCCATGAACAAGATTTCTAAGGATATCATCGTTCGTTACAAGTCAATGAATGGTTTCTACGCACCATTTGTCCCTGGTTGGGATACGCACGGTTTGCCAATTGAACAACAATTGACGAAGGCTGGTAAGGATCGTAAGGCGGTTGGCCCAGTTATCTGGCGTAAGATGGCCGAAGAATTTGCACGTAAGCAAGTTAAGACGCAAATGGCCGACTTCAAGCGTTTGGGAATTTCAGCTGACTGGGATAACCCATACTTGACGTTGTTGCCTGAATTCGAAGCTGCCCAATTGCGCGTCTTCGGTGAGATGGCCAAGAAGAACTTGATCTACCGTGGTAAGAAGCCTGTCTTCTGGTCATGGTCATCAGAGTCTGCTTTGGCAATGGCTGAAATCGAATACCACGACATTGAGTCAGACACGGCGTTCTTCTCAGAGCGCGTTAAGGACGGTAAGGGCTTGTTGGATAACGACACGTACTTCATCGCCTGGACGACGACACCTTGGACGGTACCAGCTTCACAAGCTTTGGCTTTGAACGCTGATTTCGAATATTCACAAATTCAACCAAAGGGTTCAGACAAGAAGTACATCGTTGCTTCAGCTTTGTTGGGTGCCGTTGCGCCTAAGTTCGGCTGGGACGAGTACGAAGTTGTCGCAACCTTTACTGGTAAGGAACTTGAAATGGCGACAACTGAGCACCCATTCATGGACCGTGAGATTTTGGTTGTTAATGCTGATTATGTGACGGCTGATGCCGGTACTGGTGCGGTTCACACGGCCCCAGGATTTGGTGAAGATGACTTTGCTACCGGTCAACGTTACAACATGCCAGTTATCATGAACGTTGATGACCAAGGTAAGATGACGGCCGAAGCTGGTCCTGACTTTGAAGGTGTCTTCTACCAAGATGCTGACAAGGTATCATTGCAAAAGCTTGAAGAAGCTGATGCGTTGATCTTGCACGAACCAGTTGTGCACAGCTACCCATTTGACTGGCGTACTAAGAAGCCAGTTATCTTCCGTGCGGTGCCACAATGGTTTGCTTCGATCGATAGCTTCCGTCAAGACATTTTGGATGCATTGGACGATGTTAAGTTCCAACCAGAATGGGGTAAGAAGCGTTTGTACAACATGATCCGCGACCGTGGCGACTGGGTTATCTCACGTCAACGTGTTTGGGGTGTGCCATTGCCAATCTTCTACGCTGAAGATGGTACGGCAATTGTTGACCCTGAAATCATCGACCACATCGCTGAATTGGTAGCCGAGCATGGTTCAAACGTTTGGTTCGAACGTGAGGCCAAGGACTTGTTGCCAGAAGGTTACTCAAACGAGCACTCACCAAATGGCGAATTTACCAAGGAAACGGACATCATGGACGTTTGGTTCGATTCAGGAACTTCACACCAAGGTGTCATGGCCACGCGTCCAAACCTAAGCTTCCCAGAAGATTTGGTTTTGGAAGGCTCTGACCAATACCGTGGATGGTTCAACTCATCATTGATCACAGGTGTTGCTGTAACGGGTAAGGCACCATAC
>NZ_KQ970397.1:86083-89990 GCF_001579105.1 Weissella sp. DD23
TGTTGCTGTAACGGGTAAGGCACCATACAAGTCAGTCTTGTCACAAGGATTTGTCTTGGACGGAAATGGTGAGAAGATGTCTAAGTCATTGGGTAACATCATTTCACCTAACGAAGTGGTGAAGGAGATGGGTGCTGAAATTATCCGTTTGTGGGTAACGTCAGTTGATTCATCAGCCGATGTTCGTGTATCAATGGACTTGTTGTCACAAACGTCTGAGACATACCGTAAGATCCGTAACACGATGCGTTTCTTGCTGGCTAACACAGCTGACTTTGATCCAAAGGCTGATACAATTGCCTTCGATGATTTGGTCGCAGCTGACCAATACTTCTACGCCCGCTTTAACAAGTTGGTTGCTGACATCAAGGCTGCCTACGACGTGTATGACTTCCAAGCAGTCAACAAGTTGGTTATCAACTTTATTAACGTTGACTTGTCAGCGTTCTACTTGGACTTCGCCAAGGACATCTTGTATGTTGAAGCGCCAAAGGGACACGCTCGTCGTTCATTGCAAACGGTCTTGTACAAGGTCTTGGTAGACTTGGACAAGTTGTTGTTGCCAATCTTGCCACACACGGCTGAAGAAATCTTTGAGTATCTTGAGCACGAAGAAGGCGACTTTGCTTACTTGACTGAGATGCCAGCTGTTGCAGATATTGCTAACGCTGACGAATTGATGGCTAAGTGGTCAGAATTCATGACGTTGCGCGATGCCGTTAACAAGGCCTTGGAAGTTGCCCGTGATGCGAAGTTGATTGGTAAGCCAGCCGAAGCAGCGGTAACGTTGTTCTTGACTGATGATCAAAAGGCTTGGTTGGATTCATTGGGACAAGATGTTCGCGTCTTGTTGCTTGTTTCTCAATTGCACGTAGCATCAGCTGATGAAGCTGATGATGCAACTGACTTTGATGGTTACAAGATTGCGGTAGCTCACGCAGAAGGTGAAGAGTCACCACGTGATCGTATGTACCACACTGATTTGGGTGCTGATCCTGACTTCCCAATGTTGTCAGCACACGAAGCACAAATCGTTCGCGAAAACTTCCCTGAGGCTTTGACTGAAGGTTTGGAGTAATTCACGATTAAACAAAAATAATATCGATAACAGAAAACGCCGAGAGATTTTGTCTCTCGGCGTTTTTACGTCTATAATGGAAGGTATATAGTTTGGTGGTTTGTGTCCGTCCTGACGGCCGGAGTGTTTGGCCCCTTCTAGTGCACGTGTCTAAACACGTGGTGGGGCCAAACGCAGCAGCCAAGCAAGACTATAATTGTTCGATTTTCATCAGCCACAAGACATCAGGGTAAACTGTTCGTCCATTTTTTTGTGAATAGATGAAAATCTTTAACGGTCTAGCATCTCTCGGCTGCTGTGGCTGGGGGCGCCCCGCGTATAGAACGAGGAGTGGCTAAATATGTGGCAGTAGCACTTAGCGGTTTTGCCGCTTAGTGCTACCAGGGGTAAAGGTGTACGCGGCAAAGCCGTGGACTCCGCCCGCCACTATTTTGACACACCTCGTTTAGCGGGACAAAAGAAGCCCCCAGCCACTCGACGCAACGCGTCGACACACAACACTAACTAACATACATAACGAATTCAAGACAAGGAGACCAAAGCATGACGAAGCTATACTTCATCCGCCACGGTAAAACAGAATGGAATGCCGAAGGGCGTTTTCAAGGAGCAGGTGGTGATTCACCACTGTTACCAGAATCATACGACCAAATTAAGATGCTGGGCCGTCACTTACACGATGTAAAATTTGCGCACGCTTTTGCTAGTCCAATCAAGCGAGCACGCATTACAGCTGAAGAAACACTAGCCCTTTTAGATGAAAAGCCCGAGCTAACGTTTATGGATGGATTGAAGGAGTTTTCGTTTGGTGTCTGGGAAGGCAAGACGTTTGCGGATGCCCAAGCTGGCTGGTATGACATGTACGATGCTTCGCGCAATCACCCAGAAAAGTTTGACGCCGCGCAGGTGCCAGGGGCGGAATCATTTGAAAGTGTGCAAGCACGTTTCCGCCAGGCAGTCGAAACAGCGGTAACTGAATACGGTGGCGAAGGGGTTAATCTGGTTTTCTTTAGTCACGGCGCGGCCTTAACGACCGGTATGGGTGGTTTGACAGGGATTCCATTGGCCGACTTACGCGCGCGTGGGGGCTTAGGGAACACCAGTACCTCAATTTTAGAGACGGCGGACGGTAAAACATTTACCGAATTATCACGAAACGATACAAGTTATTTGGGTGTCAGCAGTGATGCCTCAAATACAATTTAAGCGAAGAAGGAACTAGAGAGATGACGCAACCAGAAAATGCAGCACAAGCGGATATGGCACGCTTGGTCGCCGAAATTAACGCTAACCCAAATAACTGGCAAGCCTATGCAGACTTGGTAGCTGTTTTGGTTGCAACTGAAAACTTGATTGAAGCAGAGGATTTGGCCCTAAAGAGTTTGGGACTCTTCCAAGCGAATGATGAAGCTTTGCAAAACTTGCTGTACGCGACGGGTAATGTGTATTACGTGGCGGGTGATTATCAACGGGCAAATGATTTCTTTGGTAAAATTACTGATTTGGCTATTTTGCATGATGCAACTGTGATGCAGGCACAAGGATGGTATGCTCAAAACCAATTCCAAAAGGCATTGGTATATGCTTTGACAGCTGTTGAGCAACAGCCAGAAGACACTGGTGCGCAAGTATTATTAGGTAACATCTGGCTAGGCTTGCAACATGAATCAAAAGCAGCTGAAGCTTTTGATGCAGCAATCCACGTTGATCCGATGAATTTCGAGGCCAATTTTGGTCGTGGGGTTGTGGCAACGGCCAAGGGCGATCAAGACAATCAATGGTTGGCGACGGCCCAAATGATTGATTTACAACGTTATCAGGCACAAGCACAACGATTAGATGAAATCGTCCAATTACTATCAGGGAGCCGATTAGATGGAGAATCAGACTAGTTTGTTCGACGGCCCAAATCCAACGGATGAGCAACCCACTGTTTCCGGCCAAGTTAAGAATATTCTTTTCGCGGCTCAGGATTCATTTTATAAAGTCATGATTGTTGAAGTTGCTGACCTGAATTTTGACTATGATGATACTGAAATTACGGTTACTGGTAGCTTTGGTGATATTCAAATTGGCGCCAGTTATGAATTTAAGGGTCGGTTAACAACGCATGCCCGTTATGGCACGCAGTTTGCAGCGCAAAATTATCAACGACAAGCAGCCAGTACGACGTCAGGTTTAGTCGCCTATTTGTCAGGTGATCAATTTCCGGGGGTTGGTAAATCAACGGCCACAAAGATTGTTGATGAACTCGGTATCGAAGCGGTGGATTTGATCCTAGAAGATCCAGCTGTCTTGACACAAACTGGGATTTCAACGAAGCTGCAAGAAGTCATTGTGAATCAGTTACAACAATCTGATGGCATGGAACGGGCGATTATCGCGCTAAATGATTACGGCTTTGGGTCGGCGTTGGCAACGGCCATTTATCAAAAGTATCAGCAACAGACACTGCAAATTTTAAAGACAAATCCCTACCAAATGGTGATTGATATTGATGGCGTATCATTTGCCCGTATTGATCGTTTGGCTGCCCAACAAGGTATCGATGCCTTGGACGCCCGTCGCATTCAGGCGGGCGTTATTGCGGCAATTAACCAAGCAACGTTCGAGTCTGGTGATACGTACATGCAAGTTGAAGCGTTATTGCAGGCAACACAACAAATTTTGGAACGGGCGCAGAATGCCCGCGTGGATGTGGCTTTAATTAAGCGGGCGCTGTTGACCCTTACTTCAGATGGCGTGGTTATTGCTGACGGACAAAACTTATATGTAAAAGCGTTGTTTGAAGCAGAGCGCGAAATTGCACAGAAGTTAGTACGCCTAACG
>NZ_KQ970397.1:90736-92531 GCF_001579105.1 Weissella sp. DD23
TATTATGTTGGCCAAGGATAAGGCGAATGAAGATAATACGGATAACATTACGGTGGCTTTTGACACAGGGGAAGTTGAGTATACGCGCCAGAACTGGAATCAATTGACGTTGGCCTATGCAACGACCATTCACAAGGCACAAGGTGCCGAGTATAAGTTAGTTATTATGCCTTTGGTTAATGCGTTCTCCCGCATGTTACAACGTAATTTGCTGTATACGGGATTAACACGAGCAAGTGAGTCATTGGTGTTGATTGGGGATGTGAGTGCCTATCAGCGTGCGGCTGTGACGGAAGGCGTTAATCGGCAGACGACTTTGCAGGAACGGTTGCAACAAGCCGAAGCGGGACAACTACCTAAAACGCCAGATGACCATGCCTCAATAGCAGCTCTAAATCAACAGCCACTGGCAGTTGATCCAACGGCGGAAGTAGTTGATGAAGAGAATACGATCGATGATTCGCCGGCAGTCAATGAAATTGTTCAGGCAGTTGCCGACACCGAGGATGATATCCTAACAATTGCACAAATTACCGCCGAAACAATTGATCCCAATATTGGCATGGCTGATTTGACGCCGTATGACTTTATGTCAGCTGAGAATATGCTATAATTCTACTAGTCAAGCACAGACAATGTGTGATAAAATTAATCGATAAATTTTCGAATGAAAAGGGGTTTCTGAAATGTCAGGACACAGTAAGTGGCATAACATTCAAGGACGTAAGAACGCCCAAGACGCAAAGCGTGGTAAGATCTTCCAAAAGCTTGCCCGCGATTTGTACACGGCAGCTAAGGCTGGTGGTGTAGATCCAGATTCAAACGCAGGTTTGCGTTTGGTTATCGACAAGGCTAAGGCAGCTAACATGCCAAAGGATAACATCCAACGTGCCTTGGATAAGGCTTCTGGTGCCGGTGGCGCTAACTACCAAGAGTTGACGTACGAAGGTTACGGACCAGCTGGTGTAGCTGTTTTGGTCCAAGCGTTGACTGATAACATTAACCGTACGGCTGCCTCAGTTCGTTCAACGTTCAAGCACTTCGGTGGTGAATTGGGAACGACTGGATCAGTTTCATTCCAATTCGATCGTAAGGGTTACATCGAAATCGAGCGTAACGAAGATAACGATATTGATGAGGATCAATTGTTCGAAGACATGTTGGAGGCTGGTGCCGAAGACATGAAGACTTACGATGACCAATTCGAAATCTACACGGATGCGAAGTCATTCCCTGAAGTACGTGACGCTTTGGAAGCAAAGGGTTACACGTTGGTCAACGATGAAGTAACAATGGTTGCTCAAAACCCAATGGCAGTGCCTGAGGATAAGCAAGCATCATTGGCTAGCTTGGTTGATGAACTTGAAGAAAACGATGACGTTCAAGCTGTCTTTACGACTGCTGAGTAGTTTTCGTTAAAAAAGAGACGTGGATTTCCCGTCTCTTTTTTTGTTACCAAACATAACTGTTGACGCTGTGAACAAAAAGCGATAAAGTTATAAACAATTATTAATAGTTGAGTCGTTAACGTGTTTTGCCACAGACTCGGAATTGGGTATCATTGCGACTGCGATGATACCGTTAACGACGCCGGGATATTTTTTTATCTTGGCGTCGTTTGTTTTTCCGTATCATTGTGCGAAACCGTCGATGATGCGGAATTTTTTATTAGGAGTGAAATGGGTACATGTTAGAACGATTCTTCAAACTGTCTGACAATCACACAAATGTGCGGACAGAAATCATTGCCGGAATTACAACTTTTGTGGCAATGGGGTATATCATTTTCTTGAAT
>NZ_KQ970397.1:92551-95690 GCF_001579105.1 Weissella sp. DD23
GTTTTCTTAGCAACAATTTTGACAGCCGTTGTCGGTACTTTAATCACTGGACTGTTTGCAAACTTGCCTTACGCGTTGGCACCGTCAATCGGTATGCAAGCCATGTTTACCTACACGATTGTCTTTGGTTTGGGGTACACATGGAAGCAAGCATTGGGAATGGTCTTCTTGGTTGGTCTAGTTGATGTGATTATCACCTTGACGAAGATTCGATCAGCCATTGTTAAAGCAATTCCGGATCAACTTAAGCACGCCATCGCAGCAGGTATTGGGCTGTTTATCGCCTATATTGGGCTTAAGAATGCCGGCTTCTTAAATTTCTTAGTTGACCCGCAAAACATTTTAACCTTGAACAACAAGCCATTTACAGGTGGTGGGGCCAAGGTAATTGAAAGTATTACGGCAAACGGTAGCACGACGCCAGAAATTGCCACGTTTAGTCAGCCAGCTGTCTTGTTGGGACTAATCGGTTTGGTGGTTTTGGTATTGTTGGTGGTCGCCAACGTGCCGGGGGCCTTCTTATTGTCAGTCTTCATCACGACGATTATTGGTATTCCAATGGGCGTAACGAATACGCACATTGACGCCATGGCCTCATTTACATCAACGTTTAAGGACTTTGGTGGTATCTTTGGTCAAGCACTTGGTCCAGACGGCCTTTGGTCAATGTTTACGTCACCAAAGCACATTTTGATTGTTGTATTAACAGTATTCTCAATGGGCTTGTCAGGTTTGTTTGACGCCATTGGCACGTTCATTGGTACAGGTATGACGACTGGTATTTTCTCTGAAGCTGACCAGAAGGAGTTCTACGAAGGTAAGGGCTTTAAGTCAAAGATGGACCGCGGGTTGGTTGCAGATACATTTGCGACGATGTTTGCTGGTATCTTTGGTACCTCAAATACAACGACGTTCATTGAAGCGTCAGCCGGCATTAAGGCGGGTGGACGTACTGGTTTGACATCAGTCGTCGTTGCAATTGGTTTCTTGCTTGCAATTATTGCGGCACCGCTGGTTAATGTGATTCCAACGGCAGCAACTGCACCAATTCTAATCGTTGTTGGTATCATGATGATGAATGAGTTTAAGGCAATCGAGTGGGATGATATTGAAATTGCGATTCCCGCCTTCTTCACGTCAGCATTCATGGCCTTCTCATACTCAATTTCGTATGGTATTGCGGCTGGCTTTATTTTCTTCGTTGTCATTAAGAGTGTGAAGCGGAAGTTTGCTGAAATTAGTCCAATCTTGTGGATTGTGACGATTTTGTTCTTGTTGAACTTCATCTCGTTAGCAGTTAATTAAAAAATTTTTGAAACGCTCTTGCGACTGGTTTTCTTGGTTGCAAGAGCGTTTTTTTGTGAATTAAAAAATTATTTTGATGACTTTTGGACAAATTGTACAACCGTGCCTCTTTATTAGTTGTGAGGAAGTAAGACATGACGACAATTCAAGCGGTATTTAGTAACGCCATTTTCGAGGCAGCACAAC
This sequence comes from Weissella sp. DD23, assembly GCF_001579105.1. Classification (NCBI taxonomy): domain Bacteria; kingdom Bacillati; phylum Bacillota; class Bacilli; order Lactobacillales; family Lactobacillaceae; genus Weissella; species Weissella sp. DD23. Next base: position 94,043 of record NZ_KQ970397.1, read on the forward strand.
ACCAAGCAAGTGATATTTACATTATGCCGAAACAAGACGGGTATCAGGTGTCTTGTTATACGGCGGACGGGATTGTTCCATTGGACGTGTTAACAGCATCGGTAGGGGCAGCTTTAATTCGCCGCATTAAATTTGAGGCACAGATGGACATCAGTGAAATGCGGCGCCCGCAATTGGGACGGTGGACTTATCAAGCGGGTGACCGACCACTTCATTTGCGGGTATCTAGTGTTGGTGATTTTCTAAATCGGGAGTCAGTGGTCGTTCGGTTAATCGTGGCGGCCACCGACCGCCAAATTCGATGGGTAGAGACGACGCCTGTGGCTGAACTCACGGCCACGTTAGCGCGTCGACAGGGGTTAGTCTTAATTGCTGGGCAAATGGGCGCCGGTAAAACGACGACATTGCATTACCTGGCGGGACAGGTACTTCAAAATCAGATGATTTTGACAATCGAAGATCCGGTGGAAATTGTGCAGAGTGAGTACCTACAATTACAGGTTAATCGTGACGCAGAAATGGATTATGCGACCTTGCTACGATTGGCATTGCGTCACCATCCGGATGTGATGATTATTGGTGAGATTCGGGATGCCGAAACGGCGCACATTGTTGTTGAAGCGGCCTTGAGCGGTCATTTAATTTTAAGTACCGTTCATGCCATGTCAATAGCTGGCATTTGGTACCGGCTGCGGGCATTCGGTATACCAGCGGCCATTCTTCGCCAAGTTTTGATTGGCTTGGGTTACCAAACAATGGTGCATGACACACACGGACCAATGGCTGATTTGCAAGTTGCGCAGGGGGACGAATTAGTGACATTACTCCAGGAGGTGAGGGATGAAGAAGCAGCAGTGGCCGTTGAAAACGCAAGCTGATTTTTTTGAATTGCTTGGCCAACTGATTGCGAACGGGTATGCGTTAGAACGGGCGTTGATGACCGTGCAAGGTGTTTTACCCAAACAACGGCTGGCACTAATCGCAATTGTGGCTGGGTTGCATCAAGGTCAACCACTACATCAGCTACTGGCACCGTATGTGCGTCGCGAAATTGCGCGTGAATTGGCTTTTGCTAGTGTCCATGGGCGGCTATCGCAACTGGTGATGGAAATTGGTCGACGGGAACATCGTCGGTTGAGACAAAGTCAGAAGCTCCGCCAATTACTACTCTATCCAGTTGTGCTACTGGTGATGTTAGCGGGCTTAATGGGGCTATTTTGTACGTATCTATTGCCTCAATTACAGCAGATGGGTGCAACAGTGCCACAGCTGTCGCACTGGGGCGTTGGTTTAAGCGTGAGTGTTTTAACCTGTTGTGTTGTTAGTTGGCTTGGTGGACGAATATGGCGTCGACGTAATTGGCTGCAACGACTACAGCTGTTACAGCGGGTGCCATTCATCGGCTCACTGGTGCAGCTGTCTATCGGATATCAGATGAGTTTGCAATTGGGGTTACTTTTGACGAGTGGGATTGGTTTGGCGACAATCGTCAAGCGGAGTGCAACAGCGGATAGTCCAGAATTAATGCGACTATTGGGCACGCAAGCAGAATGGGGCTTACGAGAAGGCCAAGATTTACGGCAAGTTATTCAGTCGATGCCATTATTACCGCCGGAATGTCAGCATCTTTTTGCAAAAGGAAAATCAG
>NZ_KQ970398.1:0-7085 GCF_001579105.1 Weissella sp. DD23
AATGACCTACGTCGTTGTCTCATTTGACAACTTATTCATCTTATCAGTTCATCAACTCGTTGTCAACAACTTGTTTCAAACTGATTTCGATTCGATTGCAACGAGATGAATACCCCGTAACAACTTAATCTATATTACAGAAGCGAACATCAATTGTCAACAACTAATTTCGACTTCTTTTGTTTCATTTTTCGAGCGAAAGTCGCTCACTGAAAAACTCAACTTGAATATAATACGACTATCATCCAAACTTTGCAATACTTTTTGTAAACAAAAAACGCGGATGATTACTCATCCGCGTTTTCAGTCGTTATTAACGCATTGTTGGGAACAACAATACGTCACGAATCGTGTCCGTGTCAGTCAATAGCATGACCAAACGATCGATTCCAATTCCCAATCCGCCTGTAGGTGGCATACCGTATTCCAAAGCCTCAATAAAGTCTTCGTCAATACCTTCCGCCTCATCATTACCAGCATCACGTTCAGCCACTTGGGCCTCAAAACGCTCACGTTGATCAATTGGATCATTCAATTCTGTAAAGGCATTACCGTACTCTGCACCAACAATGAACAACTCAAAGCGATCCGTAAAGCGATCGTCTGTTTCGTTCTTCTTAGCCAAAGGTGACACTTCAACCGGGTGACCGTACACAAATGTTGGTTGGATCAACGTATCCTCAACAAACTCCTCAAAGAATTCGTTGATGATGTGACCAACACCCCAGTATTGTTCATACTTAACGCCCTTGTCGTCAGCAATTGCACGAGCTTCTTCGATCGTCATTGGTTGCCAGAAATCAACACCCGTCGTTTCCTTGATCAAATCAACCATGTGCTTACGAGCGAATGGTTGTGCCAAATCAATATCGTGGCCTTGGTAGGTTACCTTCAAGTCATCAGTAACCGCAGCAGCTGCTGCCTTAATGATGTTTTCAGTTTCAACCATGACATCTTCAAAGTTCCAGTAAGCTGCATACGTCTCAATTACCGTGAACTCTGGGTTGTGCTTAGGGTCCATTCCTTCATTACGGAAGACACGACCAATTTCATAAACACGTTCCATGCCACCAACAATCAAACGCTTCAAGTGCAATTCAAGCGCGATACGCATGTACAAATCAATATCCAACGCATTGTGGTGCGTGATAAATGGACGTGCAGAAGCACCACCCGCTTCGTTTTGTAGCATTGGTGTTTCAACTTCAATAAAGCCTTCACCGTCCAAATAATGACGGATAGCCGTGATAATCTTTGAACGCTTTACAAAACGTTCAAATGAATCTTCGTTTGAAATCAAATCCAAATAACGTTGACGGTATTTAGTTTCCACGTCAGTCAAACCGTGGAACTTGTCTGGCAAAGGACGCAATGCCTTCGTCAAGTGTGTCAAAGCCGTTACGTTAATTGACAATTCACCAGCGCGGGTCTTCATAACCGTTCCAGTGAAACCAAGAATATCACCTAAGTCTGACTTCTTAAGCAATTCGTACGCTTCTTCACCAACAACTGGCTTTTGCACAAAGACTTGGATACGACCTGAACGATCCTTGATGTCTGCAAAGCTGATCTTACCTGAGCGACGCTTGGTCATCATACGACCTGCGATCGTTACTTCAATTGCTTGTGCTTCCAAATCTTCTGCTGTTGTATCATCGTACAACTCGTGCAATTGTGCTGCAGTGTGTGTACGCTCAAAACGGTGTCCGAATGGATCAATGCCCGCATCGCGCAACTCAGCCATCTTGTCACGACGTGCGATCATTTGGTCATTCAATGACACTTGTTGGTCAGCCATAATGTTGCCTCTTTTTCTTTCACTAATTTGTTATGACAGTGTTGTCACAGATAACTATAAGTTTGCCAATCTTAAGCACTTTTTGCAAGTGCTTAACCCAACTTTATAGTCCCTCAGCATCCTTCGCTGCAATAATTCCTGATAATTCTGCTTCATCAAACTGAATCTTCTTACCAGTAAATCGATCGACAATCTCAACACCGTGATCTTCGGCAAGCATTTCTTGCAAATCATTCATTGGTAAGGTTGCCAACATACGCTCATAATCGCGCTTCGAGATTTCAGGATACAATGCCACTTCTGTCGTTGCCAACAACTTCACATCATCCTTACCAAATAGGTTGAACAACAAATCCATTGGTGTGTGTCCCTCAACCAATTGTGATGAAATTGATGGCAAGTTAGCAAGCTTGTCTTCCAGTGCCGTAATATCTTCATCTGACGCATCAGGCAATGCTGAAATCATAAAACCACCCGCGGCAGCCACGGTACCATCTGGGTCAACCAAAACTGACACCGCTACGGCTGAAGGAATTTGTTCTGACTTGGCCATGTAGTACGTCAAGTCATCGCCAATTTCCCCCGTCATCAATTCAACTTGACCCGTAAAGGGATCACCTTCACCAATTTCCTTAGTAACTTGCAAGAATCCATTAGATCCCACGGCACCAGCCACATCCTGCATGCCCTTAGCCGTTAGGGGCAACTCAACCGTTGGGTTCGTCACGTAACCGCGTACCTCACCTTGAGCTGATGCTTCCACGACAATTTTACCAGCAGGGCCATCACCATTAATGACCACTGCTAAACGCTCATCGCCCTTCAAAATGGCATTTGAAACCATCAGAGAGCCGAGCAACGCGCGACCCAAAACGGTCGTACCAAGTTGTGAGGCCTCGTGGAACTTTGAGACTTCTGCCATCATTTCAGTCGCGTCAATGGCAATTGCACGGAAGTTTCCGTCAGTTGTCACTGCGCGTACAAGTGTATCTGTCATATTATATGTGCCTCTTATTATTTGTTTATTTTAGTATCAGTTTAACAGAAAAACCCGCCCAGGTAGAACCTGAACGGGCTTTCTTTCAATCATTAATCTTCATCAGTATGACGTGGTTCCAAAACTTCTGGCTTAACTGTTGCCTCTGACGCTTCTTCGTCATCAACCAACTTGTTATTAGCCGCTTGCTTGGCTTCCTCGTATGACATTGGCGTAACCGTATCATTTTGAACCTTCGTTGATTCTGGCATCTTACCAGTCTCAAACAAACTCAAAATTTGCTTTTCGTCCAACGTCTCGTACTCCAACAAAGCCTTTGCGATTGCATCATGCTTGTCCTTGTACTCTTCGATGATTTCGTGGGCCTTATTGTAACCCTCAGTCGTGATACGACGAACTTCTTCGTCAATCAAGCGTGCTGTTTCATCTGAATAAGCCGCTGACTCACCGTATGAACGGCCCAAGAATGGTTGACCACCATTCTCAAGTTGGACCATACCAAGCTTGTCAGACATACCGTACTCCGTCACCATTGAACGCGCAATGTTTGTTGCTTGCTCAAAGTCGTTTGAAGCACCTGATGACTGTTGGTCAAAGATAATTTCTTCGGCCGCACGTCCACCCATCAAACCAGCAATTTGGTCCATGGCATCCGTCTTATTCATCAACATTTGATCTTCACGAGGCAACATAATGGCGTATCCGCCGGCACGTCCACGTGGCACAATCGTTACCTTGTGGACAACACGTGCTTCGTTCAATACCAAACCAACAATCGCGTGACCCGCTTCGTGGTAAGCAACCGTTTGACGTTCCTTAGCAGAAACCACACGATCCTTCTTAGCTGGTCCCGCAATAACACGGTCTTCAGCTTCATCCACATCCTTGGCGTAAATCGTATCGTGGTTTTGACGAGCAGCCAACAATGCTGCTTCGTTCAACAAGTTTTCCAAGTCAGCTCCAACGAAACCAGGTGTTTGCTTAGCAATTTCCTTCAAGTCCACATCATCAGCCAATGGCTTATTCTTAGCGTGGACGTTCAAGATAGCCTCACGACCCTTAACGTCAGGACGACCAACCAAAATCTTACGATCGAAACGACCTGGACGCAACAACGCTGGGTCCAAGACATCTGAACGGTTGGTAGCGGCCATCACAATGACACCCTCACTACCAGAGAATCCGTCCATCTCAACCAACATTTGGTTCAATGTTTGCTCACGTTCATCGTGACCACCACCCATGCCGGCACCACGTTGACGACCGACCGCATCAATTTCATCGATAAAGATGATTGATGGCGCAGCCTTCTTCGCGTTGTCAAACAAATCACGGACACGACTAGCACCGACACCGACGAACATCTCCACGAAGTCAGAACCTGAAATCGAGAAGAACGGTACGCCAGCTTCACCGGCAACTGCACGGGCCAACAAAGTCTTACCAGTTCCGGGAGGGCCCTCAAGCAAAACACCCGATGGAATACGAGCACCCAGCTTTAAGAACTTCTTTGGATCCTTCAAGAACTCAACAACTTCAACTAGTTCTTGCTTTTCTTCTTCAGCTCCAGCAACATCCGCAAAGCGAACCTTGTTTTCTGAAGGATCAGCTGGCTTTGCCTTAGACTTACCGAAGCCCATCATGTTACCACGACCGCCTTGGCCACCTTGGCTCATGCCGCCCATCATCAAGTAGAACAAACCAACCATCAACAAGATTGGCAACAACATCGTTGCCATGCTTCCCCAGAAGTTTGAAGGTTGTGGCTTCGTTGTTACTTCCGTCTTCGTCTTGTCAGCAGCCTTCTGCATTTCCTCAACAATTGGGTCATTACTAATCAATTGTGTCTCAAAACCAGTTACCTTAGCTGATGAACCACCAACTAATGACACAAGTGAATCGGACTTTGCGTCCTTATCAGTTTGTGCTTTGCGGTACTCACCCTTTACGTCGTAAACGCCGGCACCTGGTTGAATCGTGACATTTTTGATTTTCTTATCACGCAATTCCGTCATAAATTTCGACGTAGAAATAGTCTTCGTATTAGAAGTTTGCGATGGACCGGCTACCCAGTAAATCAACCCCATAATTCCGAGGACTACGATTACGTAGAACAAACTATTCCGGACGAAATTGCCGTTTCGTTGATTCTTCATCCATTCCTCCTACCGACAGCAACCGCTATCTGCGTTGTTTAATATATGTTATCCGAGTTGGAAATTAGTGCTCAGGTGTGATATCCACCGTGTCTACGACATCAGCGTGGGCTGGGTCATAAACTTCGCGCTTCAAGACACCAACATATGGCAAGTTGCGGTAAAGTTGCTTGTAATCCAAACCATAACCCACCACAAATGCCTTTGGCACATCAAAGCCGATGTAATCAACAGTTGCTTCTACAACACGGCCTTCCTTCTTGTCGAGCAAGCTGGCCGTCTTAACAGACTTTGCACCACGTTCCATCAACAAGTCGATCATAAACTTCAATGAACGACCCGTATCAACGATGTCCTCCATGATGATGACGTCGCGTCCTGCGATATCCGTTTGCAAATCCGTTACAAGGTCAACTTCACCTGAAGAAGCAATCCCACCGTTGTAGCTAGAAACGTCAATAAATTCGACTTCAGCATATTGCATGTGGCGCATTACATCGACCGTCCAAAGTACGGCACCCTTCAAAACTGACAAAATGATTGGTGTACGTCCTTCATAATCGGCAGCCAATTGCTTACCAACACGTTCTGCTGCTTCGGCGATATCTTGCTCGCTATAAAGCACGCGTTCGATATCGTTATTCATGTCCCATTGGTTCATGTCTGTTCAATCTCCTAAATCTTAATTCCCCTACCGTTACATAGCATTAAGAATACCATGTTTGACGGTAAATGTTTAGTGCTACAAATAAAAGAAATGTGAACGCTTTAATGTTTTTGTGATAACAATAAATAGTTATCAAAGCGTTCTAGCTGTAATTGTCCACCTAAATCAATTAGCCCCGTCGACACACTTGGATTGCGCATCAGTTGAATTGCCTGGGCAATTTGACTATCTTTGACGTTTAAGACGTGTTTCTTAGTTAGCCACGTTTGTATGATAATCGTCAAGACACTCTCATCAACTGTCCAATCCAGGCGTCCGGCCTCTAAAGCCTTAACGTGAACGTTAATCGCACCATTCGCAAGCTTTTGCAGCGCCGCCAACTGGGTTGCAAACGTCACCACGTGTTCAGCAGCCTGTTCATTAATGCTAGTCAAAGCTGGCAGCACTGTTTGGCGCATGCGATTACGGGCAAATGTTTCGTCCGCATTGGTATAGTCTTCTACCCATTCAGTCAGCGGTTGAATGACCAAATCTGCTAGGTCAGCTTTCGTTAAATTCAGCAATGGCCGGGCCAAATCAATATCACCACGTAATTGCTGCCGTGGTGCCATCCCCACCAACTGGGTCAAACGACTGCCACGAGTCAGCTTATACAAAATGGTTTCAACTTGATCCCCTTGATGATGGGCGGTCACGATAATGTTAGCGCCCACTTCACGGGCCATTTTAATCAGTGCTTCGTATCGCTTTTCCCGGGCTTGTTCTTCAACTGCGACAGTTGGAACGGCCTCCCAAGTAAGTGTTTCTATCAAACCGTAGGCTAAATGCGGTGTGGCCGCAAATGTTCGGCGAACCAGCGCTTCCTCTGCAGCGGCATCATCCCGTAACTGGTGATTCACATAGCCGGCACTCACCGTCGGTTGCACATCAGCCGGCAGCGTTCCTTCTGTTAACCAGCGCAACAAGTGTAAGGAATCTTGCCCACCCGAAACAGCCACCAACACGTGATCATGTTGGTCAAATAATCCCTGTTCCCGTATCTGTCGGGTTAAGTTCGCACGTAAAACTTTTGGTTGCATCGTTAACCTTCTTCCTCAATCACTCTTGGTTATTATTATAGCTTGCTTTGTACGAAAAAAAGGCAATCAGTGTCCTGATTACCTTTCTTTCATTCACTTCATTACTCACCTGGCAAATTGAAAACAATCTCGCCATCTTTGGTATACATGTACTTTTCACGCACTAACTTTTCGAGATACGATTCATCACCCAAATCTTTGACTTCTTGCTTCAAATTTTGATGCGTAGTTTTCGCACTCGCTAACTGCGTTTGTGTTTTTTCTAAACTCGCCGAAGCGGTTGTATATTTATTATATTGTTGGTGAAAGCAAACCATGGCATAAATCACCGTGGCAATCATAAACGCTGCCAAGACGAAGCGACGCCGTAAGTGTACCTTACGTTGGT
>NZ_KQ970398.1:7157-12664 GCF_001579105.1 Weissella sp. DD23
AGACATCATGCCGCTGACCCCCTACTGTCTGATTGGCAACGTTATTGATAGACAATTCTTTTTCTCGATACCTTTACGTTTTACACTGTACAGTACAAGTAGGCTTTTCTTAAGCGTAATTACCTTTCCTTAACATTTTCGTATCAAAACCTAACGGATAGTTATCCACAGAGTTATCCCACCTTAATCCACACATAGTTTAGACACAAAAAGCACCGCAAATGCGGTGCTTTTTTCTCACAACTGTCAATTATGCTTCTTCGTTGAAGTTTTGTTCGTATGACTCTGATACAATGCTGTACATGTGTTCAGCTTCTTCCTTACGAACCGTCTCCTTGGTACTCTCAACCTTCATGATTGATGTCTTGTTACCAAAACGAATCGTCAATTCATCCCCAGCCTTAACATCGCTTGATGACTTGGCCGTCTTGCCGTTGATATCAATACGACCTTGGTCTGAGATTTCCTTCGCAACCGTACGACGCTTAATTAGACGTGATACCTTCAAATACTTATCTAAACGCATTATTCTTTTCCTCGTTTCAATATTGCATATAGGCGGTCACCCTTTGGCAACGCCTCCCACTCTTCCGTGGTTAACAAATCTGTCGTTGCCACCATCACTACGAAAGCAACGGCCCCAACAATAACGGCCACCACAGCCGTTAGAACGCTTGCCCCACGCGATACACCGAACAGGTTATCACTGACCAGGGTTGCCATTTTGGCGAAGACGCCAGTAACCACTAACGTCCCAAATAATTTTAGCCACCAATTTTGCGGTAACCACCCTTGCCACAAAGTCCGTGGTAATCGTAGTAAAGCATACCCCAAAATCGGTAAAAGCGCGACTGTTGTGGCGATTGACGCGCCAGTTATGCCCCAGTGTGGAATTAACCATACATTCAGGCCAGCCTTAACCGTCATCGTCACCCAGACAAACCAAATGAGCCCCCGGGTGCGATCAAAACTTTGTAAGGCACTCGTTGCAATGGTCATCAACGTCGCCGGCACAATCGCCAACACAAACCATGACAAAGCAGCGCTACCTTCGCGGGAACCAAACAACAGCTGATTGACCGCGGGCATCACCGCAACTAAGCCAATCGCTGAGACTCCGGACAAGATAATCGCCAAACGCATCGTTAACTGAAAATCATGACGTAACGCTACGTTATCTTGGCGCACAAAATGCTGGCGGAGTGCTGGCAACAGCGACGTACTCAATCCCGTCGCTAGGACCATCCCCAATTGTACTAATGGTTGGCCACGATCGTAGACCCCTTTTGTATATTCGGCTTTGGTCGCCGATAAACCAAACGTTTCTAACAAGGCCTTGGTCGAAAACGAATCCACCAATTGCAGTAACACTAACAGTGCTGCTAACAATGCCAACAGCCCGCCTTCAAACCATAAGCGCTTGAATAGGTGGCGCCAGGTAATCGTTTTATCTTGCTTAACAGTCAACGTAATCGGCTGTTGCCACACACCCCGTAGTGTTCGTACCAAAAACAAGGTCGCCGCCAATCCAGCAATGGTCGCGCCAAACGTGGCCCATTCACCAATTCGGTAATCTGACCATCCCGTGTGAACACCCCACCAGGCAACCCCGATGATAATTGCCACACGGACAATCTGCTCAACTACCTGCGATGTGGCTGTTGGAATCATATTGCGTTGGCCTTGCGCAAAACCGCGACCAACTGCCAAAAATGGCATAAACCAAAACATCCATGCAACCGCGCGGATTACTGGTGTTAGACGAATATTGCCCCCCATCGCCAAAGCCAGCGCTGGCGCACCGCCAAAGACAATTGTAAAGAGGACCGCACTAATCCCGACTAACGACCAAAATAAACGCCGCGCTACCAGTTGTTGATGCGCATCGTCTGGCTGTTCCGTAATAATTTTTGATATAAACAATGGCCAGCCACTCAGCGCTAACACCATGCCGATACCATAGATTGGATAAACTTGTTGATACACATAAAAACCAGTATTACCCACCAAATTTTGGAACGGCACCCGGTAAATCGCGCTCAACACCTTAGCAACTAATCCAGCGGCTGCCAAGACACCGGCGCCCGCCATTAAATTTTGACTACTTTTGCTCATTTGTCACCGTCTCTTCTGGCGCTAACAAATTGAATAACGTTAGCAAACCAAATAGCCAATCTTCAGCCGTTTGGTTTGGTTGAATTGGAATCTCGGCTTGAACTGGCGCATCCTGCTTGACTTGCCCACGCACCTTTGCCAACGTCAACGCCTTTTGGAAAGTATCTGCCGTCACTGACGCACGTGGATCGAAGTTCACTAACAACACGTTTTGTCGTTTGAAGTCTCGACGCAACGTTGCCAAACCGGCGCGATCAGCAGCTGCCTTAACACGACCAACTAGCAACAAGCGTTGGGCCGCTTCCGGCAATTCACCGAAGCGATCCAACAAATCGTCTTCAATTTCTTCGAACGCCGCGGTCGTCTTGGCCTTGCGAATACGCTGATAGAGATCAATCTTTTGTGGTCCATCAGCGACATAATCAGTTGGCAAGTAGGCTTCAACCTGTACATCCAACTCAGCATCAAAACTCTTTTTGCGCTTACCCTGTTTCTCAGCGACTGCTTCGTTCAACATTTGCGTGTACAGATCATACCCAACCGCATTAATAAAGCCGTGTTGTGACTGTCCAAGCAAATCACCAGCCCCACGAATTGATAAATCACGCATCGCAATCTTAAAACCTGAGCCCAACTCTGTGAAATCACGGATGGCGGTCAAACGTTTCTCTGACTCTTCATTCAACGAGCGTGTACCAGGGTACGTAAAGTAGGCATACGCAATGTTGTTCGAACGGCCGACACGGCCACGGAGCTGGTACAGTTGTGCCAAGCCCATGTGATCAGCGTTTTCAACGAACAACGTATTCGCATTTGGAATATCGACCCCAGTTTCGATGATGGTTGTCGTTACCAACACGTCGTACTCACGATTAATAAAATCAACCAGAATACCTTCCATTTGCGCTTCTGTCATTTGACCGTGGATATAACCCACGCGCGCTTCTGGCACCAGCGATTCAATCATCCCCGCCACCTGCGCAATGTCTTCAACACGATTATGCAAATAGTACGTTTGCCCACCACGAGACATCTCACGTTCGATTGCGCTTGCCGTTACGCGGCCATTTTGCTCCATCACATACGTTTGAATTGGGTAACGATTGGCCGGTGGCGTCTCAATGACAGACAAGTCACGCACACCGACCATTGCCATATTCAAAGTACGTGGGATTGGTGTGGCCGTTAACGTCAACACGTCGACGTTGGTCTGCAACGCCTTCAGTCGTTCTTTGTGCTTCACACCAAATCGTTGTTCCTCATCAATGATTAGCAAGCCCAAGTCGGCAAAATCCATGTCCTTCGACAAAATCCGGTGAGTACCAACGACGATGTCAATTGTGTGGTCTTTCAAGCCCGCTTTGGTTGCATCCATTTGTTTCTTGGTTTGGAAACGCGACATTATCGCCACATTCACACCGAATCCGTCAAAGCGATTCAACATTGATTCGTAGTGCTGTTGCGCCAAAATCGTTGTTGGCACCAACATGGCAACCTGTTTACCAGCGTGGGCTGCCTTAAAGGCTGCACGCAACGCAACTTCTGTCTTTCCAAAACCAACGTCCCCAACCAACAGGCGATCCATCGGCCGGGTCTTTTCCATATCCGCTTTAATTTCTTGGGTTGAGCGAATTTGATCAGGTGTTTCGGGATATGGAAAGGCATCTTCAAAGTCCCGAATCACATCATCATCTTGAGGAAAAGCGAAGCCTTGCTTCAATTCACGCTCGGCATATAGCTGAAGCAGCTCGTCCGCAATATCTTCAACCTTCTTAGCAACCTTAGCTTTCGCCTTTTGCCATTCAGTTCCCCCAAGTTTATTAATCTTGGGGGCCTTTTCAGCCGCACCGACATACTTTTGCACCAAGTCTAATTGCGTGACCGGTATGAAAATTTTCGCATCTTGTTGGTATGCAATCGTGATGTAATCTTGCTTCACCCCACGATTTTCAATCGTCTGCATCCCTTCATAGACACCGACACCGTGATTAATGTGAACCACATAATCCCCTGGCTTCAGTTCGTTATAACTCTTAATGCGTTCCGCGTTCGACAACGTTTGGCGCTTAGGTGCACGCTTACGAACTTGTTGAAAAAGCTCACGTTCAGTCAATACAACCAAGTTTTGAGCCGGCAATTCAAAGCCCGCACTCAACGGCAAGGTCGTGACCTGTGTCCGGCCAGGCGCCAAGGCATCTGGTGCAACATCATTCACCTTCACCCCAAAATCATTAAGGGTTTGAACCAACTTTTCCCGTCGATCAGGCGTATTGGTTAGGAACAAAATTGTTTGGTTTTGCTTCTGCCAACGCGCAATTTCATTCTTTAGCAATGGCATTTGACCAAAAAATTGTTGCGCTGGGCGCACGGTCAAATTCGTCAAACTCGTTTGCCGTAATTGACCGATACCACGTTGCAGAGGTGAAAACACCAAACTGGTTTGGCGTACGTCTCGGGCCAAATCGCTCAATTCCCAACCAAAATCAGCCGTTGGCAAAACCAAATTATCCGCCAAGCGATCGGTCCACCAATTATTGTTATCTAATGCCATTTGACCCGCGTTTTCAAGCGCACGGGGATAGTCATCAAACACTGCAATACCGTCTGCCGGCAAGTAATCTAACAGACTTACCGCATCAGGGTAGAGTAAATGCAAATATTGGCGTACCTCGGGCAACAAATCCCCTTGAGCCATCACCGTTAACAACGGATCGAGTGCTTCCGTTAAATGACGCTTGGCAGCGCCGTCTAACTTATCGCGTGTTTCCGTCATCGCAACTTCTAAGCGCGTCGTAGCAGCTTGCAAATCAGCGGCATCAATGACCAAATCCGTTGCGGGTAAAATCGTCACGTGTTCAAGATTTTCCAAACTGCGTTGCGTCTCTGCATCAAAGCTACGTAATGAATCCAACGCCGTATCAAAGAAATCCAAGCGCACCGGATAATCCGCATCCAATGGGTAAATATCAACAATTGACCCACGGACCGCGAATTCACCTGGCTGTTCAACGCTGCCATTCCGTTGATAACCCATTTGGTATAACGTTGCTTGCAACTCCGCTAATTCATATTCATGATCAAAATCAATTTCAAGTGCTGCAGCGGCGAAGGTTGCCACTGGTGGTAAGTAGCGTTGCACCCCGGCAACACCGGTGACCACAACCGCCTGTGGATCCGTCAACAACAAATGCAATGCTTGCACACGTGCTAAACGGGTATCCAAAGACGTCACAGCAATTTCCGCAGATAACGTCTCTTCCGTTGGGAAAACCGCCACGTGTTCGTCGCCAACCATCGCTGCTAAATCTTCGGCCAACTGATCGGCGTGGAACTGACTGTCACCAACAATCACCATGGGGCGCTGGATATTTTCATGCAGTGCTGCCAAATAA
>NZ_KQ970398.1:12684-21086 GCF_001579105.1 Weissella sp. DD23
CGGTCATCAAATGACGACCACCTTTTTTCAGTCCAGCTGCTAATGTTTGAAAATCATTATCTTGCTGGAGTAACCCTGCTAATTCCATCGTTGCTCCTTTAGTTAAACTTGTTCATTAAAGTTGGCATATCGCTACCTGACGCAAAGGCTTCAAAAATATCCAACGCCTTATCGATACCGCCAAGCATCTCTGGTTCTTCATCCTTGCCAAACTTTCCCAACACAAAATCAACCACCGCCTTTTGTGTATGGGCTGGGTGACCCACCCCAAACTTCAAGCGATTAAATGTTTGGGTATCAAGGTGTTGGGCGATACTCTTAATCCCGTTGTGACCACCCGCTGAACCCTTCTGGCGCAAGCGCAAACGACCAAGTTCCATATCCATATCATCTTGCACAACCAACAAATCTGGAATATCCAAATCATAGTAGTCCATTAATGGACGGACAGCGCGACCTGAATCATTCATGTAGGTTGTTGGCTTAACCAACAACACTTTTTCGCCGGCAATCCGAACATCCGCAACGAACGCATTGTGGGCACCATCTTGCTTGAAGGTTGCATTGTGCTTATCTGCCAAAGCATCTACCGTCATAAACCCGATATTGTGACGCGTCCGGTCGTATTCTTTACCAATGTTTCCTAATCCAACAATCATCTTCATGAGGGGCTATTCTCCTATTTCAATTCCGCGCATTAACGCACGAAAGGGGCAGAGTCGCAATGACCCTACCCTGTTACATTTCTTATTTACTTCATCTATTTTATCGCACTTTCAACTATTGGTCACTTTTCGTGCATTTTTTATAAGAAAACAGCTAGGCCACACGTGTCTTCATCGTGCGACCTAGCTGTTTCATTTTTTCTAATGCTTAATAATTGATAGCCCCGTTTTGCGGTTAAATTGGAGCATTTCGTGTTCGCTATCCTTGTGATAGGCGTAAATCAAGGTATCTGGATCAATGGCGTGGCATTCAAACCAATCCGATTGCTGCCACCACGGTTGCCGCGACTGGAGTAACCGTTGGAAATGATTGAAAATTTCCCCACGCGGTTGGTCCCACGGGAAGTACGCCCGGTTATCCGGGTCCTTACCGCCGGCCATCCCCATTTCATCACCATAATAAACGCACGGCACACCAGGCATCGTCAGCCATAACTCAATAGCCCGCTTCGTCAATTCCTCATCTTCGTTCATTTCAGTAAACAAACGACGGGTATCGTGTGTCCCCATGTTCGTAAATGCGCCGAAAAAGGCGGACTTGGGATAATTTGACTCTAACGTCATAATCATCGTTGTGAAAACCTTGGCATCAATTTCACCCAGCATAAAATCCAAAATTAAATTTCGTAATGGATAATGCATCGTTGCTTGCAGACCACCACCGAGCAAATACTTACGGCGCTGATTGTAGGCGACTTTGTTAGATGCATCTTCCCAGACTTCACCAATTAGGATTTGGTTCGTTGACAGTTGGTCACGAATTCCCGCGATAAAATCATCTGGCAATTCATCCGCGACGTCCAAGCGCCAGCCATCAACACCAAATTTATTCCAGTGGTTAATAACTGAATCGTCATCGGCATAAATGAAATTCCGGAAACTTGTCTCGCCTTTATTCACAACTGGCAAATCCTTCACGCCCCACCACGAATTGTATTCATCGGGGAACTTTTCAAAATCAAACCAGTGAAAATACTTCGACGTTGGTCCTTGATAGGCCCCCGGTTCAACAAAGTAGCCATCTTTGTTAAAGTAACGTGAAAATTGCCCAACGTGATTAAAGACACCATCTAAGATAACGTGCATATCGCGCTTATGGATTTCATCCAGCAAATACTTGAAGTCGTCTTCCGTCCCCAAAATTGGATCTAAGGCCATGTAATCCGAGGTGTCATACCGATGATTTGAATTGGCCGCAAAAATTGGGCTTAGATAAATCGCTGTACAACCCAGTTCCTGGATGTAATCCAACTTGTCCGCAATCCCACGGAAATTACCACCGAAAAATTCCCAACGAGCAATCTCACCTGCCTTGTCACGCACATAAAATGGCCGATCATGCAAATCAGCATAGACAAAGGTGTTTGGTTTTGGGCTGTTAATATGATGGTCCGCATTACCGTTATTAAAGCGATCGACGAAGATGTGATAAAACTTCGCAGTCGCATACCAGTCCGGCAACTCCTCCATCTCGGCTAAGACCGTAATTTGAAAATCCGGAATTGATGAATAGGTCATCTCATAACGTTGCGCTTCACCACCCAAATTATTACCTTGGGCGGCTAACCAGTATTGGTCATATCCTGAAATGACTTCAAAGCGGTAATACAACAATCCCGCATGCGCAGCTGAAATCGAAATCGACCAATTATCATCAGTCGTTTGTTCCAAATCATGCCACGTCACCTTACCAGTCTCGTCATCATAAACCCGCAATCGTACTTCATCCGCTTTACCTGCCGTTTGCAGGGTGACCGTCTCGCCAACAACAACGGCACCATATGGATCACGGTGGGAAATGAAAAATGAATTAAATTCCATTTAAGCCACCCCTTACTTGCTTTCTTGTTGCGCTAATAGGTTGTGAGGCACATGCCAAATTTCATCGGCATACGCCGCAACAGTATAGTCCGCTGAGAATTCCCCACTGGCTGCAATATTCGCCAATGACTTACGTGTCCAAGCATGTTGGTTTTGATAATCTTGGCCAAGACGAGCTTGTGTATCCACGTATGATTCATAATCGCCTAAGACAAAGTACTCATCGTTATCACGAATCAAAGAATCAAAGACGGCTTGCCCCTCTTCTTTCACATTTGGCACTGTACCATCAATCAAGGCATCCAGCACGCGGTGCAACTTTGGATTGTTTTGGTAAATATCCCAAGCAGAATAATCATGTTGCTCATAGTGCTTGTACACCGTGTCCGTATCCATGCCAAAGGCATATGCATTTTCAGCGCCAGCAGCATGAATAATATCAATGTTCGCCCCATCCATCGTCGCCAATTGCAAAGCGCCGTTCGCCATCAACTTCATGTTTGATGTACCGGATGCTTCCTTACCAGCCGTTGAAATTTGTTCTGACACATCAGCGGCCGGAATAATCAATTCTGCTAGCGACACGCCATAATTTGGAATGAAAACCACTTGCATCTTATCATTCACGGCTGGGTCATTATTCACCATATTCGCGACTTCATTAATCACCTTAATGATTTGCTTGGCATAGTGGTACGACGGTGCAGCCTTCGCGGCAAAAATATGAACACGTGGCGCCACATAGGCATTGGCATCATGCTTCAACGCCAAGTAATCCGTCAAAATACCGAGCAAATGTAGCAACTGACGCTTGTAGGCGTGCAGGCGTTTGATTTGCACATCGAAGATTGCATCAACGTTAATGTCGATACCCATGTTATGTGATACCCAATCGGCTAAGCGTTGCTTATTTTGCCGCTTCACGACTGCCAATTCACGCAAGAACGCTTCGTCCATATTGAAATCACGTAACTTCGTAATGTCCTTAAGCAACTTGCGCCAATCGCGTCCAATCTTCGTATCAATCAGCGCCGACAACGACTCATTGGCCGCATGCATGTAACGACGGTGCGTAATCCCGTTCGTTTTATTTGAGAACTTAGCTGGCCATAAAATGTAGAAATCATGTAACACCTTGTCTTGCAACAGTTGACTATGCAACGGCGCCACCCCATTGATGGCGTGTGATCCAATGGCTGCCAAACGCGCCATGTGCACTTGACCGTCTTGCAGCGGTGATGTGCGCCAGGCAAAATCTTCCCCATGTTCACTCGCTACGCTCACCCGGTGGCGGCGATCAATTTCTTGAATCAACTGGAACAAGCGCGGCAATTCTTGCGCGAATAAATCTTGTGACCAACGTTCCAAAGCTTCCGCTAGCAACGTGTGGTTCGTATAACTAACCGTGCGGGTGGTGATACCCCAGGCTTCTTCCCAGCCAAGACCGTGTTCATCCAACAAAATGCGCATCATTTCTGGAATGACCACCGTTGGATGGGTGTCATTGATGTGAATGGCCACTTGGAATGGCAACGCATGCAATGAATAACCATCCGCTAAGTGGTGCTTAATAATATTTTGAACACCAGCTGAACTAAAGAAGTACTCCTGACGTAAACGCAAGCGACGACCTTCTTCATTGGAATCATCGGGATACAATTCACCCGAAATACTTTCAATAACGCTACGTTCAGAAACGGAAGCTTTCACCCCTTCCGGCACTTCAGCTGACCACAGCCGGAGCGTGTTCACGACATCGTTATCAGCACCGACCATCCCTGTATCATACGGCACAGCTAATACGTCTAACCCGCCATCATAGACTGGTCGCAAGCCATCTGGCGTATCTTGCAAGTAAACATTACCGCCATAATGGACGACTTGTGCCTCATCATCTTGGCGAACTTCCCAAACATCATCATTTTTAAGCCAATCATCGGGATACTCGACTTGATAGCCATTAATAAAGGCTTGGCGGAACAATCCATAGCGGTACCGAATGCCGTTACCATTACCAGCCAGCGCAATACTTGGCATCGCATCCATGAAGTCAGAAGCCAATCGACCCAAACCACCATTACCAAGTCCTTGATCAACTTCCGCTTCCATCACGGCATTGAAGTCAACATCTAACTCCGCCATCATCTGCTCTGTATCAGCTAGCAACCCCAGGTTAAGCAGGTTCGCACGCAAATAGCGACCTGGCAAAAATTCAATTGAGAAATAATAAACCTGCTTGGCGCCCGTGTCGCGGTAATCTTCCTTAGTCCGACGCCACTTTGTTGCAATCTTTTGCTTGACCACGGCTGCCAACGCTTGATAGCGCTGCAAATCAGTCGCATCCGCCAAGCTAACCGCAAAGTGTGCTTCAAGCGAGTCTAAAAATTCCTGCTTTAATTGTGTTACCGTATCGTTTTGTTGCATCCTGCCACCTCATTATCTTTATAGTTGTTCGTAGAGTGCGTGATAGGCTTCTGCTGAACGTGTCCACGACACATCCACACCCATCGCTTGTTCTTGCAATTGGCGCCAAACTGCTGGCTTGTGCAAGAACGTTTGTTGCGCGTAATCCATCATCCAACCAAGGGTGCCGGCATCAAATTGCTTGAAGCCGAACCCATTTCCTTCTCCCGTGACTTCGTTATACGGCTCGACAGTGTCGCATAGCCCACCAACTTGGTGCACCAATGGTAGTGTCCCGTACAATTGCGCCATCATTTGCGAAATACCACATGGCTCGAACGCACTTGGCATCAAGAACATGTCTGCCCCCGCATATAGTCGTTGGGCCAAATGCACATCAAAATCAATGATGACCCGCAATTGGGTTGGGTACTGCGCTGCCAAATGGGTCAATTGTCCTTCCAATTCTGGAATGCCTGTTCCCAAAATAATAATTTGTGCATCGTGGGTCGCCATAAAGTATGGCAATGCTTCAGCCAGCAAATGCACACCCTTTTGTGGCGTTAAGCGTGACACCATAACCATCAATGGTCCCGCCGCATCTGGTAGTGAAAACTCTTCGCGCAACGCTTGTTTATCAGCTTCTTTGCCACTCAAATCATCGCGTGAGAACTTCACTGGCACATCCGGATCGGTCTCTGGATTATAACGATCTGTGTCTACCCCATTAACAATTCCTGATAGTTTGTCCTCGTATAACCGCAAGATTGGATCAAGACGCTCACCAAATTCGGCGGTCTTAATTTCTTCAGCATACGTTGGACTAACCGTGTTAATGCGGTCCGCAAAAACCATCCCCGTCTTCAACCAATTACTACCGTCACCAAACCGGGCTTCACCACTGCTGTACATGTTCCAATCCAAATCAAAGAACGTTTGCAACGTGTCTGCTGCATAAGCACCTTGGAATTGCATGTTGTGAATCGTCAGCAATGTCTTAATGTTGGCCAACGGTTGTTGCCAGTTATAACGTGTCTTTAACAACGCTGGAATCATTGACGTATGCCAATCATTCACATGCAAGACATCCGGAATAAAGTCAATCTCTTGCATCATCTCAATAACCGCTAGTTGGAAGAACGCAAATCGTTCCCCATCATTCCAGTGGTCATATAACTTTTTACCTGAGAAATATGAACGATTATCGATGAAATAGTAAATCACACCGTTTAATCGCATTGTCTTCACACCTGCGTATTCTTCGTGATGATTAATCCACACGGTGAACCAACGCAAATCCATCAATTGGTCACGGTACTCATCTGGAAAGATATCGTGATAGAACGGCGCGACAACACGCACATCGTCACCTTGCTTATTTAAGGCATTCGGCAACGCCCCGGCCACATCGCCTAAGCCACCCGTCTTGTAAAATGGCACCACTTCACTTGCTGCAAACAGTGTCTTCATTAGTTCAGTACCTCTTCACGCTTGGCGCGCACCACAGCATCCTTGCCAACCACAATTGGCATCTCTGGTGTCCCATGGAGCACAACACCTGGTTCGATAATGGCATCCTTGTCCATGATGACGTAATCCAAGTCGGCACCAGCGCCGATTTGACCACCTTGCAAAATGACCGAGTGGCGTACCTTGGCATCCTCAGCAACGGTTACTGTCCGGAAAACGACCGAGTCTTGTACCGTACCAGCAAACGAACCACCCGTTCCAAACAATGAACGATGCGTGGCCGCCGTGTGTTCAAAGCGGGCTGGCGCTTCATTCTTCGCCTTAGTGTGAACTGGTCGTTCCATCAACAGGCTGTAGTAGTTTTCGTAGTCTAACAAGGCTTGATTCGCTTCAAAATAGCTTTTGACATCATGCACTGGCAAGTGAATGCCTTCGTGAACAACCACGTTTGCGCCAAAGTCGTTCATCATACGACGAATAATGGCTTGCACGTTCTTACCCGTGGCATGCTCCAACTCGCGGTCGCAAGCGATGGTCAAGATATCCGCATTAACCACACTGGCTTGCAAGTACACCAATACTTGTTCACCCTTAACGTGGCGAATACGCTCCGCTGGCACTAAATCACGTGCTAAGCCATTGTCGGTCAATTCCAACACCAGCATTCCTGGCAACAACTTTTCCGTCGCCATCCACGTCGCAATCACCGTGACCGGTTGTTCCTGTTCACGGTGACTCGCCACCATTTGCGACAAGTCCAAATTTGCAACTTCTGACGTGCCCATAATTGCCGTGTATGGTGTCTTGGCATGGGTCACAAACCGGTGCATGTCCTTTAACAACGCCCGGTTCTCCTGGAACGTCATGAACAAACCACCGCCCAAGCGATCCATTTGCCATTCCCGACCAGTGCGCACGTGGTCCAAAATTGATTGGCAACGTGCGGGCATTGCCATCATCGTCTTGGTCACCCCAGCGTTACTGGCAGCTGACAATGGAAAATCAATCAATCGGAACTTGGCCCCAAATGGCATGCTGCCGAGTGGTCGGTCAATCGTTAATTGCCCCAACGTGTGGCTTTGCGACTCATTCAAATCTAAAATGACACTCAATTCATTACGCATTCGTCAATACTCCCTCGTTTACAGTCGTTTGGTTGTAATACTCACCGCAACCAACCACGGCGATATCATCCGGCGTACCAACAATGACCGCGCCTGGCGCAATTTCAGCATCTTCACCCACAATCGCGTATGACACTGCTGCTCCTGCGCCAACCTTCGCACCTGGCATGACGACACTGTGATCGACGATGGCATGCTCTTCCACCGTTACCCCCGTTGAAATCAAACTGTGCGAGACACGCCCACCAACATAGACCGCATCAACCATTAAACTATCGTGAATCTGCGCTTCTTGCGCCACGTACATTGGATTTTGGTTTGTTGTGTGTGAATAGATTCGCCAGTGACGGTCAGCAAGTTGCAATTCATTGTGCTTATCAAGCAATTCCATGTTGGCTTGCCACAATGATTGAATCGTACCAACGTCGCGCCAGTAATCTTTAAAGGCATAGGCGTACACGTTTTCGTTGTTCGCCAAGTACGCCGGAATGACGTTCTTACCAAAATCAACCATGTCGTTGCCACCTTCAAAACCGGCTACCAAATATTCGCGTAACTTGCGCCAGTTGAAGACGTAAATTCCCATCGATGCCAAGTTCGACTTTGGTTGCGCTGGCTTTTCCTCAAATTCCAAAATCTTATGGTCGTTATCCGTGTTCATAATGCCGAAACGCGATGCTTCGTCCATTGGCACTGGCATCACTGACACTGTTAAGTCAGCGTGGTTTGCCTTGTGTGCTTCCAACATCTTTGTGTAGTCCATCTTGTAAATATGGTCGCCGGACAAAATCATAACGTACTCCGGATCCTGACGATCGATGTAGGCCATGTTTTGGTAAATCGCGTGAGCCGTTCCTTC
>NZ_KQ970398.1:21420-24167 GCF_001579105.1 Weissella sp. DD23
CCATCGGCGTATGGCTGCAAAATCGAAACACCGCCACCCATCACGTTCAAGCCCCAATCCGAGCCGTTCCCAATGTGTTGGTTCAATTCGTATGGTTCATATTGCGTAATCACGCCAACTGATGTGATATTTGAGTTGGCCAAGTTACTCAACGTAAAATCAATAATCCGGTAACGTCCCCCGAACGGTACCGCGGGCTTGGCCAAGTTTTTCGTCAACTTACCCAAACGTGTTCCTTGTCCTCCTGCAAGGATCAAAGCTGTTACTTTATCATCCATTATTTTTTCCCCGTACTTGCTTCTTTTGCTTAATAATCAGTGCCCCCGTCGCTGGCAAAATCACTGAAATTTCATAGTGATCACCTACCAAGAAGGCTTCGTAGTCTGTTGGAATATGTTGCCAAGTCCCACCAAAGGCAATATCTTCAGTGTTTAGCAAAACATCATAGCGACCGGCGCGTGGCACAATCACGCGGTAATCATCTTTTTGCACTGGCAACGTATTCATCGCCATAATGATGGTGTCACTTGGTTTCTTACCATGACGCATCAATGCCATCGTGCCCTGAGCACCTTGGTCAGTTTGTGAAAAGTTCACCCCGGCTGGTACAAAATCTTGCGCCCAAAAGGCATGTTCATCACGATAAAGTTTGTTCAGTTCGGCCGTGAAGTGTTGCATACTCCGGTTCATACCATCCTGTAAATCGCGCCATTCCAACCCTTCTTCATCGCGCCACTCCAAGAATTGGCCCCATTCGCTCCCCATGAAGCGTAGTTTCTTGCCCGGATGCGCCATCATCCAAACCATCATCGTCCGCAAATTGGCGAACTGGTTGTAGCGATCACCGAACATCTTGTGCATCAAACTCTTTTTCCCGTGCACCACTTCATCGTGTGACAGTGGTAACGTGAACTGTTCGTCAAACGTGTACATAAAGCTAAACGTCAAATTATTGAATGCACCCGTGCGATAGAGATAATCCAATTCAAAGAAATCGAGCGTGTCATGCATCCACCCCATATTCCACTTGAAATCAAAGCCTAATCCTTCTGGCTTTGTCACCCCAGGATATGCCGTCGCTTCTTCAGCAAACATCAAAGCCGATGGTACGCGTTCATGAATAATGGCATTTAGCTTTTGTAGAAATGCGACACCTGCATAATCAATCGCCGTACCGTGCTCGTTGAACCAATCTTCCTTACCGGCATCTTGGTTCAAGTAAATGATGTTTGATACCCCGTCAACTCGAAGACCGTCAAAGTGGACATCCTCCAACCAGAAAAGTGCGGCCGAAATCAGGAAACTTTGCACCTGTGACTTACCCAAATCAAAGTTCCATGTCCCCCAGCGGACGTTTTCTGCAATCGTGACATCCCCCGCTTCAAACGTCGGTGTGCCATCAAAGCGATAAAGCGCATCATAGTTCTTGATAAAGTGTCCCGGCACAAAATCAAGAATCACCCCAAGGTTTGCCTTATGTGCTTCGTCGACAAAATATTGCAAATCTTGTAGATAACCCATGCGTGAAGTTGCCGCGAAGAACCCGTATGATTGATAGCCCCACGACATATCAAGTAAGTGTTCCGTAATCGGCAACATTTCGATGTGGGTGTAGCCCATTTGCTTCACGTACGGAATCAACTCATCAGCCAGTTCGCGATATGATAAATACGAGCCATCCGTGTGACGACGCCATGATGTCATATGCACTTCATAAATATTAATTGGCTGATTCAACTTATGACGGCGACCTTGGCGACCACGATACAACCCGTCATGCCACTTGTATGGGCACGTGTTGACCACCGCTGCTACACCAGGCTTTTTCTCATACTCGTGGGCAAACGGATCCGTCCGTAAGACCACGTCCCCAGCCGGCGTTTCGATAGCGTACTTGTATAAATCGCCTTCCTTCAGTGCCGTTGTGGTAATTTCCCATACGCCCGTCTCCTCTAACGGATGCATGGCAAACGCCTCGCTAGGCATCCAATCACACTGCGCTGATGCAAGATGCACAGCCTTAGCGTGTGGTGCCCAAACGCGAAATGTTAGTTCAGCCTTATCCCGCGTAATCCCAAAAAACTTATCCGCACGATATGACTGACCAGTATTGAACAAGTATGCTGCTTGTAAATTTTCCTCTGGCACTTGTACTTTCAGCATAATAATTGCCCCTCTTTCATTTCCCCATGTAAATCTAAATTTTTCTAAGCGTTACGTTATGATACCGAAGAGATATGAAATCCATGTCCGAAAATATGTGGTGATTTTTTTATTTCTACGGTGCAAAATTCATGTTTTGTTCAACTTTGAGCATTTTTCGACGACACGTTGGCATCCGGCCACAAAAAATCCCGTAACGCTTAATTTCGTTACGGGATTCGTTTTGTATTTGTTTCATAAGATTTTTTGAATGGTTTCATCTTACGACATTGTCACTTGGTGATACACTGGCGCTGGCGTGTGCGTCGTTATTTGCTGATCTGCATACGCCGACTGCCGGATATCTGCATCCGTACCATTATTTTCTGTCGAAACAAAGTCACCAATTCTTACATCATAGACCAGTTGTGAATAATCAATTGCGCTATTGTTCATTGTTTCATCCTCCGTGACATTATGTGCTTTCGTTGTTGAGTTGATGTCTACATCATAAGTCGCCTTGGTTAACGAAAACTTAGCGCCCGGTTAGTGCAACCTTAAATTCACGCTACGCCCTTTCAACAAAAAAACGCCGACAGTCACAT